>DAHXPE010000541.1 GCA_027364495.1 Candidatus Heimdallarchaeota archaeon
TGTCAATACAAGTGTAATAGATGTTGTTAAAAAAAATGAAAGTATTTTTTGAATTGTAAATTTAATTGGACTAAAACCGACTATAATAACATTTTCTAGAGTCTTATCCTCTTTTTCGTTTAGAATCGTATCGGTGGCGCCAAACAGACCACCTAAAACTGGTCCAATTACAAGGATTGATGGAATAAGGTAGGCGAAAAAACTTTTTCCAGAATATAATTCTAGAATTCGTAAAGTAAGTAAATACCCATCTTTTCCGAGATCTTGGTAAAGAATCGAAGATAAAGTATATTGAACCTGCTGTTTAATTGCTGTATCCGTAGAATCGACAAAAATTGTTATCGAGACATTATTGCCTTTAACAGAATTAACCTCAATTACTGCCCTTAATTTTCCCGAAATAATATCGTTATTAAGGTTTGAAGGACTTATCTTTTGTAGATTAATACTTGAATCACCTTTATAAATTTGATTTATCTGAGCTGCAATAGTATCATTAGATGAAACCAATCCAACTGGAACGTTATTTACGGTTCCCGTTATTGCTACTCCCAGACAAATAACCAATATGAAGGGCGTTATTAATCCTATTAACCAAACTCCAGATCGCTTATAAAGCCGTAATTCTCTTGATATAACATTCATATTATGCATCTCCTATTTTAATAGTATCAACTTCCCGAAATTTTGAACCAGTTAGTTCTAAAAATACGTCTTCGAGTGTAGGCTTTTTTAGAGCAAGTTCATTTATTTCTAAACCTTCAAGGTATTTGAAAAGATCTGAAAATTTTCCATTAATGTTTTTAACTGAGATTTCGCTTTCATTATTTAATGAATAGGATAGATTCATTTGTTTTAATCTATTCTCTACTTCCATGTGGTTAGAACAGCTCACTATTACCTGGTTAGGTCCTATGATTTTTTCTTTTAACTCATCAGCCGTTCCTTCAACTATTATCTTCCCTTTGTTCATGATTAAAATACGATCAGCAAGCTGCTCAGCTTCTTCCATATAATGCGTTGTCAACAACAAGGATATTCCTTTATTTTTTAATGATTTGATATATTCCCATAATTCTTTTCGTGTTTCTGGTGAAAGTCCAGTTGTTGGTTCATCTAGAAATACTAATTTTGGATTTGAGATTAATGACCGGGCTATTTGTAGTCTTCGTTTCATCCCTCCACTGAGATTTTTAACTAGTTCTTTACTTTTATCCTCCAATTCGACGATCTTTAGCAATTCGGGAACCCTTTTATCCACTTCTTTTGAATTTATTTTGTACAAATATCCTTGCAGTTTTAAATTTTCTTCCACAGTAGAATCCTTATATAAATTTAATTCCTGCGGACAAACACCAATTAGTTTCCTTGAAACACTAAGATTTTCATAAAGATCTAAATCAACAATTAAAACTGATTCTTTAGAGTCTGGTTTAGACAAGGTTGTTAGGCATCTTATTGTTGTTGTTTTACCTGCTCCATTTGGACCTAATAATGCTACAATCTCACCTTCATTTATAAAAAACGATATCTCATCAACGGCAATGAGATTTCCAAATGATTTTTTCAATTTTTTTACTTCTAAAATTCTTTTTACCATAAAATCACTTTTGTATTGTTATCAAACAACAATTTTGTTGTCTGATGATAAAACATCATAAACATTTATAAATATTTTGAAAAAGAAGAAAAGAAAAATAGACTCGTATTAGGATGGTACAGAATATTAAAGTTTTTAAAGCACTTATTTAAAAAAATTATTAAATATAGTCAAAATGCCTACTTATTTTAACCGCAAATCTCAGGTTCCAGCGCTTTTTGGACGTTTGGTTACTTTGAGTACAAATATATGGCATGTATAAGCCAAAGCAAGCAAACAAAAATGTTGTTTTATAAACATACAAAAATTCTTAAAGGTCCAAAAGAAGAACCATAACAGGTCTAGTATATGGTGTGGCAAGAACAATTAAAAAAATATCTTCAGGATATTGGATTAAATGAAGAAGGAGAATTTAGCGTTTATTATGAACTTTTGGTGAATAATTTTGGTAAGGATATGAAAGCAAGTGATATTGCTGAAAAAGTAGGTATGAATAGAAGCTATGTGTATAACATCCTGTCAAACCTTGTGGAAAAAGAATTAGTTACCGTTGTTCTTGATTCATCGCCCAAATCATATTTAGCTCAGAATCCCCAAAATTATGTTGATAAACAACTTCTAGAGTATGAAAATAAAATTGAACTTTTAAAGAAATTTAGAAATTTTATTAAAATTGAAATTGAACCTGAATTAAATAAAATAAAGCATTTAACAACATCTCCTGTAAAAGAAACATTTTTATTAAATTCTACTCTTAAATTAGCTGATTATGTTAACCAATCCCTTAAGGATTGCAAAAAAAGAATTATTATGAGAATTTCATCTGAATTCATCAATCTAATACAGGAGGAATTGGTAAAAAGTATTAAACAGCTCCTAATAGATGGTAAAAAAAATTCTATACGAATTATTTGTTCAATAAACGATGATGAAGAACTGAATTTTCCTTATCCAGATCTCATTGCTTTACATAAACCTCCAGCTGACGAGTACCAAATAATAATAGATGACAACTTTTATTTATTTAACTTTCATTTAAATCCATTTACTCGACCATATGGAGTTGGTCTATATGTTAAAGAACCTAAAGTTGCCGAATCTTATTCTTATTCATTAATTTCTTCTTTTAAACAACTGACCTACGATATTCTACCATTATCTACTGAGAAAGATTTATCAAAAACCATAAAAAATGATAAACCATTTGCAAACAGTTTAAAAAACCTTTTTTCGAAAGGGTGGAAAATTTTTCCTGCCGATAGCTATACTGAAGGTAATTATTATGCCATTATCTCTCCAGAAAGTGTTTCGGTTCAAGAAACAAGAGATGCAGGTATTCAATATGAACCCTTTAACGGTACTGAACAAAATACTTTAATAAATAAAATGTTTAACGAAGCAAAGGTTTTTTCAACTCAAGGAGCTTCTGAGGGAAAAAGTAGATTTGATATTGAATTTAATGTTAGTATTAAAGATGATATAATTGAAGGTTTTTCATGTAAAATTCTGGAGTATAAAAGTATAATTAAAACAAATTCTCCTTTAACCGCTGAAATATATAATAAAAATATGATGAGCAATGAAAAGGAAAATAAAAACGGCACTATAAATGTTAAGTCCAGAATGGTCGTCTTTAATTACTGTGATAGAGCCGCAGTTATGGTCTGGGCTTTATATGATGAGAATTTACTGGCAATTTTGAAGGAAATTAGGAATTTTCTGACCTAACAATCAAAATTTAAAGGATATAAGTGATTAGATAAATGGTTGATCAAAACACACAAAATAAAAAAATAGGAAATGAAGTTTCTTTACGTAATGTCACTGAATCTGATTTAGATTTATTTTTCAGAATTCAACTTGATAAAGAAGCTAATTATATGGCAGCATTTACTTCTAGAGATCCATCAGATCGTGAGGCGTTCGACAAACATTGGAAAAAGATCCTTTCCAACCCAGATATCGTAAATAAAACAATTCTTTTTGAAAATTCAGTTGTAGGCCACATTGCGAAATTTACTAGTGAAGATAAACCAGAAATTACCTATTGGATAGATAAAGAGCATTGGGGAAAAGGAGTAGCTACCAGGGCTTTAAATCAATTTTTAAAAATAATTACCATAAGACCTTTGTATGCTCGTGTCGCTAAAGATAATATCCGATCTAATCGTGTTCTGGAAAAATCAGGTTTCGTTATTATTGGCGAAAATAAAGATTTTGCAGAAGGCAGAGGAGGGGAGACAGAAGAATTTATTAGAATTTTAAAATAAAGTTTCGTTATTAGAAATAAATGGATGATCTATAATGGAATTTACATGGAAGAATAAAGACAAGTCAATTTACATTGATTATGATAATGAATTGAAATTACTTTGGGTCCCTAAAGAGAGCATAATAATAAACGAGATCAGGGAATTTCTTCCATTAAAGATGTCAACCACAAATTCAAAAAAATTTATTTTATATAATAG
>DAHXPE010000552.1 GCA_027364495.1 Candidatus Heimdallarchaeota archaeon
GAACTTCGTCAATTAATTGATATTGAAATGCAGCAAAAGAAAGTGATTGTACCTAAAATAAATCAGCTCAATGAGGTTCTTTTTTTATATCGATATGAGGATTTATTACTCAAAAACTTGGAACAATTAATTCTATTAAAAATTTATATCAATTCTGAGCAAAAAATAGAAAATTATGATTTTTTCTCCTACGTATCAGGAATTTTAACTAGTACAAAAGATTCTATGAGCTCAATTCAATTAGATATTTACCCTCGTCAATTTAATACTTATTTGAATTATCTTAATCTTGTCATTCAACAATTAAATACTTATATGAAAAATATTGAGCAAATCATGCAAGAAAAGTATGATTTGTTCCTTAATGACATCAAAAATCATTCAAATGAACAGAAAATTCAATATACATTGACAAACATTGCTGAAAAATTTTCTATCAAGTGTTCTGGACATTTGGAACGAATTTCTCTTTTGAAGGCTTACGAACAGGATTGGAAAATTTGTAAAACTTGCCACGCTTTTATATGCCCAACTTGTGGAAATAACTTGAATGTATGTCCAAATTTAGCAAGAAATAAACATAATCTAGAGCTAATAGGGTTGCCTTTAGAGAATATTATCAATTTCTTGGAATCTGACATTCAAAAATCTAAACAAGATGATAGTTTCATAATAATGGATAAAATTGAGAAAACATAGTCCTTTTTTTAAAAAAATTATCAAAATTTTTAAATAAAAAAAATTTATTTTTGTTAAATAAAAATTGATTTTACGTTAAAAATTAAGAATTAAAATATCACTTTGAAATAGTAATTGGTTGCAAGCAATGACTTCCGAATTTATTTCTCCGGGTAGAAAAATCTGGATGACCGGACATGAACTACGACTTCAAGGAAACTTTGAACTTGCAATTGACTTGTTGAAAGATATTCTTTTGTCTCCTGCTACTCAAGATACCTTATTAAAAGTTGATACCTTAAATGAATTAGTTATATGCAATAGAGCTATTTATGCATATTACGAATCTATGGATTATAGTCTTGAAGCTCTTGAATTAGCCAAAACAATCAGTTACAAAGAAGGTATGGCTAATGCATTATTAAATTTAGGTGCTTTGGCACATTTAAGTTATTCTTTAAAAGAAGCTAAGAATTTTTTCCGGGAATCTCTTACAATTTTCGAAAGTGAGCTGAATGACAAATTAGGTATAGCCAAAGTTCTTGTTCATTTAGGTCTTGTGTCAAGAGATGAGGGTATGATCGAAAAGGCAGAAGGAGACTTATACACGGCTTATAAACTAATTGAGAAACAATTTAACGATCCTGAATATAGATATGTTCTTATACGGGTTTTAAACCATTTAGGCAATACAAAATTACTGGATTTGAATTTTATAGATGGGATAAAACTCTTCAAAGAAAGTTTAACCTTTTCAGAAAATACGAAAGATGAAAGCAAAAAACCGATGATTTTGAGAAACCTAGCTTTATGTTATTTAATTCTGGATCATGAAAAGGAATTTACAGAACTAATCAATGAGTCTATTACTATATCTGGTGTCCGTAAACAATTAAATGAGGAGTATTTTTCAAAACTTTATTTATTGGTATTTCAATTTAGAAAAAAATTTATGACGGAGTTTTCTAATAATTTATTAGAACTGCAACGATTAACAGATACAAAATTTACTAATATTAATTTTTTAATTTTTTTTCTGACTGGATTAATGAAAAATGAAATTCAAGATAATTCGATAAACCAAACGTTAATTGGGATGGAAGATTACTATAGAACAAATAACCACAACATTAAGCACAATCAAAATCTAATATTGCTAGAAATTGAATTTATAAGAGTTCTTAGTGACCAAATAATAGCTCAACAAGGTGGTTATTCCTATGGATTATCGAGAAAATTTGAAAAACTTATTCGTATCGCACGTGGACATAAAGAAGAACGAATATATCTGATAGCTTATAATTATTTATTGGATTTACTAATTCCTAAAATACGAACAAAACCTGGAATTAATGATGAAAATAATGATTCGGTTATGAAGCTTATAAAACAAATTAAAAATGATATTTCTAAACCATTATTTGTACAATTATTTGCCATTCTTGAAGTATTAATAACAATTTTTTACACCATGGACTTTTCTCAGAACATATCGAGGCTAATAAAAGTAAAATCCTATTTTGCTGAGCGAAAAATGTCAGAATTAGAATTAAGAGTATATAAGCTTGAAAATGATCTCTCTGAAAAATTGGCAAGATTAACAGAAGTCACCGAACTCAATGATATCGATAATATTAAAAATACAGTTTTTTCTTTCCAACAGCAAATTCGTAGTCAAATAACTGATTATTTACGATTCTTTCGATTTAAAGTTTTGGAAGTTTTATTTTTATTAAATGATATTACGAATTAACAGAAGAATTTGATTACTTTGCCACATTCTACTCCTAATCAGCTATATAAGGTTTTTAAAACTGCTGAAAACAGATTTGAAAAAAAAGATTATAAGAAATCTCTGGATGGATATAAAAAAGTTCTTACCATGAAACCTAACAAAGAAATTGAAAGTCTTTGTCATCTTAAAATCGGATTGTCCTTACAATTTTTAGAAAATTACTCAGATGCATTAGCTGCTTTTGAAAAATCGTTAAATATTCAAAAATCATTTTCAGGATTCTTTTACAGAGGGATTCTTTTTTTGAATCTCAAAAAATACAAAGAAGCTGAAGATAACCTTAAACAAGCATTAAAATTAAACACAAATGATAATAATGCTGTTATTACGTATGTTAACTTAGGAAGAGTATTTTTAATCCAGGATAAACCTAAGGAAGCAATTAAATACTTGAAAAGTGCATTAGATATAAAGGAAAATGATATTAATGCATTACTTCTGCTAGCTGAAACGCATAAGCAATCGAATGAACAAGAGCAAGCTAAAGAGGTGTATGAAAAACTTTTATCTTTTAAACAAAATAAAGATGCTGTTATAGGTTTATCTTTGATTTATCTTGATGAAAAGCAAGAACAAAAGGCAATTTCTCTTTTAAAAAACTATCTTCAAAGTCATCCAGATCCAGAATTATATAACATCAAAGGTGATATACATTTTTCATTGCACGATTATGATAATGCACTCTTAAATTTCAAAAAAGCAAGAAAAATTGATAATTCAGAAAAACTGCTTTTGCGGGAAGCACAAGTTTTATTAGCTCTTAATCGGCCCGATGATGCTGTTCAAGATGTCAACAATTTTATTAATTCACACAGTGAATCTATTTCAGCTAAATTGTTTTTAGCCGAATTATATGTGTCAAAAAAGGATAATATTAAAGCTTCAGAAATTTTAAACGAATTAATTCAGTCTAATCCAAAAATACGAACAAATGCTCAATACAGTTATTCTGTAGCAAATGTTTTAGTCTTAAACAATGAGCTTGACAAAGCTGAAGATTTTTACATCAATGCAAACGAATTAGGATTACAGGATTGGAACATTACAAAACAATTAGTTTTGATTTCTATTGATAAGAACCAATTTGATAAGGCTTTGACAAACGCAGAAAGAATGTTTTCTTTAGCTGAAAATAATTCGCAATTAGGTCATTCATATCATTTAAAAGCAATAATTTATTATAAACAGGAATTATATGATAATGCAGTTAAAGTTATCGAAGAAGGACTTAACCAATTAAAAAAACAAAAAAATGAACAATATTTTATATTAATTCTTTTATTAGCTAAAACAAAATTAAAGCTTAATTTATCCTCTGAAGCTGAAAAAATTGTCCATGATGCACTGAAAGAAAATAATGATCTTAA
>DAHXPE010000554.1 GCA_027364495.1 Candidatus Heimdallarchaeota archaeon
AGGCGGATTACTTTTTTTCGCAAGTCCATTATGGTTAAAAACTATTTCTCTCGATAATGACGAGCCTTTAGATTATTCGAAAGATTTTGCTAATTTACTCGATTCATATTTGACATCCTTTTGCAAAACTTTATTCTTAAACGAAAGAATATATGAATTTTCATCCTGAACAATGTTTTTCTCGGTATTATCTAGAAGTAAACAATTGGCTAAATTTAAATTCTTATTTGCCAAGGTTTTAATTGAAATTTGGTTTTGTAAAAAGGATGGTAATTTGTTATCTATGTATGCAAGGGCTTGGAGTAAAAAAACTCTGCTCTTTTCAAAATCTTTTTTATCTTCAATCTTTATTAAAACGTTGTTATAGAAAAGTAACTTGTCTAATAAGAATGCCAAATAAGAACTGTTCATATTCTGTTCGAAGGTTGTTTTTACTAGTAAATTATTATCAAAATCTTTCGAATAATCTAAAGGCTCGTCATTATCGAGAGAAATAGTTTTTAACCATAATGGACTTGCGAAAAAAAGTAATCCGCCTTTCTGATCATAAGTAGATTTAGGAATTATAAATAACACTACTTTTGCTTTAAATCGGTTATAATTATCGACCCCATCATTTTGTACTAGTTTGACAAGTGTTAAGTCATTATTTATGGGATATTTAAAATAATAATTAGGATAAGAAGACGAAGTTTTAGATCTTGGAAGAAGATATGGTAATAATTCCTCATCAATTTCAACTTCAGAGGAAGAATAAAGAGTTTCATAACCCTGAGATCCTCTGTTTCTAAGAACAAGCTGAATCACTTCATCTAACATAGTATTTCACAAAATCCTCAATTTTAACTTTAGAGGAAGTATAGGAATGTATACTAATCCTTTATGATGGATACATCAAAAAAATTTATTATTTTTATTAAATACTTACATTTCGCAGATATTTTTTTTATTTTCTATGACTTTAAACTCAAGTTCGGTACTTATCATCAATGTGAAATTAGTAGTGCGGTCCCCTTTAATAAATTAAGACCGACAATAGTTACCAATGTAATGAATACTTTTCTTAAAATGTCGGCACTTCTTTAATAGTGAAATAGTCATGTGGGAGTCTAAAAAGTTCGAGATACTTTTGGATATCAGTTGTCACATCAATCAAACGTGAGATTTCAAATGTTTTAAAATCTGGGTAATGATATATATTTTTTGACAGTTTACAATGACATATTTGCTCTAATAACGACTCAAATGAGATGTCTATTGATTGAGTCTTCAAGGAATGTTTTAAAAGGCTTAATAACAAAAGTCCCCAACTAACAATCGCTAAATGAACCTCAATTCGTTGTGAGTTATGATGAAATATTCTACTAGCTTGAAATAAGTGTTTTGTTAAATGAAAAGATTGTTCAACAGTATGTTCGGTCAAATATATCTCGTAAATTCTTTTTTTACTAAGATCTTGATTATTAGTAATGAGAGCGAATTTTCCAGCTTGATCCTTGTAGTTTTGTAATCCTTGTTCTTTTAATTGACAGCGTACAACAATATTTTCCCCTTCTTTTTCTTTAAACACCTTGAACAGACGACTAGCATGATATTTTTTTATTAATCCGGATGTTCGAGCATAAATGTCATCATTTGAGCGATTTGTTTCAACAATTATTCTATTAAACTCATCTTGAATTCTTTTTACTTTTTCATTCAGTTTTCTGAGTTTTTTCTGGGCTAATTTCGGACTAAAGTACAATAAAACCTTTACCTGCTTATGAAAAATTTTTTTAGTAAAGCTGATAGCATAAATAGTAGATTTCTCTGTTTGATAGATAATTTTTCCTTTTTCTGGGTCCCATTCTCTCATCTTCTTTTTAACATGTGAGCTTTTGATACCTGCAACAAAAAAAAAGTCAAATTCTTCACATAATTTTGTCAGGTCATCACTGTTATCTTGATTCCAATTCCCTCGATCAAAAATAATATATTTTTTCTTATAAGCCCTTAATAAAGAAGGATAGTGTTCTTTCAGATTTTTTAAAGTCGTAGAAAACATTTTTATATCAAGTATATTACCTGCGAATGCTTCAAAGAAGAATGGAATATACTGTCCATTAACACCCATCATAAAATTAATTTGGGCTAAATCAGGACGTTTCGCACGGCTATACCCTTTCTTACGTTTTACGGGATCTTTTTTGACACTATTATCGACCGTTTGCTCCTTATCAGTCATATTGGTTGCATTATTTTCCTCTGTATTCTTGGAATCTTGGTTTTCATCTTCTTCAATCAGGTTATTATCAATGTCTTCAAAAGGAGAATCGTTTCCATAACTAGCAAAAGAAGTTCCATCAATAATAAATTCATCAAATTTCACATTTTTGATCTTCAAAATTCTATTTACAAATTGAGATTGTATCTGATGAAGGTAAGGATAGACGTAATCCATATAATGATAAATCAAATCTTCAGTGATGTCATCAACTTGAAAATTATACCGTTCAAGTAGTATAGAGTCTTTGAATCTTTTTTGGGCTAGTTTGTATTTACTTTCAGGATATAATAGTCTGGAAATAACAAGCAAGGTCATAATTTCTCCTACATCAAATTTCGTATTGTTTTTTACCAGTTCTGAGAAAATTTGCTTAAAATGAATTAGGTTAGCTATATATTCCAGGAGTAAAGGACCACCAAAGTCTAGGACTTGCTCACGATCAGGTGGGGTAGATGAAAAATCGGCAAGAATAGATTCAGCACGGTCTTGTGTTCCCAAATAAACCCTTTTTGTAATTTTTTTGCCATCTTCCCTAAAGTCTGTCCGATAAAAGTAGGAAATGCCAGATTTTCTTATTTGTTTTTCTAAATGCCATTTCATAAATAATAACTGCATCATGAGTTTATAAATTTGTCGGTTTAAATTTTAAAAATATACCATTTTTAGCAAGATTCAATATAATTTTAAAATGCCGACAAAAAGCTAGAAATTAAATCAATAAAACGCAAGAAATTAGCAAAATAATTCTAAATAAAGCAGTTAAATAAAAAAAAGAGGTAAATTAAAACTGTTTAATTGAATAATTACAATTTTAGTAGATGTTTATTATTTAAAGCAAAATATTAATAAATTAGTTTCGAACTTGAGTTTAAATTAATTCAACTGAAACTCTTTTACTTATTTTTTATTTTATAGGGGGAAGGTCAAAAATAACTTCCTACTTTTTTTTTTAAACAAAAAATATTTTAAAAATTTGCAAACAATTTTTTATGGATGAATAGTGTATGTCAAATCTGGGACAATGGGCCAATGTTCTATATTAATTCTTTCCATATC
>DAHXPE010000563.1 GCA_027364495.1 Candidatus Heimdallarchaeota archaeon
GTGTCTATACAATTGGTTCCAAAGCTAAATCTTCTTTCGCTGTATTAATTGGAGAAGTGCTCTTTGAGGGTGTTTTGATTGGTGTTTGAGTTGAAACCTGAGGTTTAGGTGATGGTTTTACAGTACCTGCCTGTTGAATCATTTTATCAAGGGTATTTTCGAGATATTGTTTACTTGATAAAGTAGGATTTTCACGAATAGCTAAATATTCATCATTATTCATTTTTGTAGCTGTTCTGATTATTTTTGAAGAACCAAATAAAAATTCACCGATTGTGTTGATACCTTTATTCTTTAAATTAGGAACAGTTGTAATTTTGATACCTTCCAATCTACTGACAGGTAATTTAAACAATTCTTGCATTTTAGATTCCATGTCTTTAGCCCAAACTCTTTCCTGTTCTGGAAGTAAGAAAAGTTGGGGAAAAGCTAAATCCTGCCATGAGCTCAAACCCAATGATTTTGCTTTATCAATATCCTTAGCAGAAATATTTACAAGAGTAATTGGTTCTTTGAGTGGTAAAGCTTCTCTTTTTAGATACTTTTTGACTTTATCAAAATCTAAATTATATCGTAATTTTCTAGAAATATCGAAATCAATTTCTAATACTGAACTCAAATTTGATCCTGAAAAAAGAATTAATTCATAAATAAATTTGAATCCCTTTTTAGAAATTTTTTCATAAAATTCCGGGAAGTCCTCCATTAACAAATTATTGAATACTAAAGGAGCAAAATATGCTTCTTTCATGCGGTCAATTTGACTTTGATCATTTTTATTAAAGTTAATTTTTGAATCCATTAAGAATAATTCTTCAAATGTTAAATCTTTAAATTTAAATTGACTATTTATTGAAGAAACCACATTCTCTGGAAATGCATTTAATGAATTAATTAAATTTCCAACGGTAATTCGTTCATGTTCTAGTTTTTGTATACTCATTTTCTTGTAGATTTTTTGTAATTCAGCTGGTGTAATATTTAGGCATGAAGCGACATTTTCTTCGTTTGTTCGAATAAGATCAGTAAGGTTCTTATAACCATTGTCCAATAAACGTTTTTTCTGTTCATGTTCAAAATCTGGAATCAGTAGAATTGGCTGTTGAAGTGCTCTATACAATCTTGGAAAAATATCTTCTAAATCATCTGGAATTGAGTCGTTTTGTTCATAAAAGGTAAATATATTTTCGATTGTTGTCAATTTATGCTCTTTTAATTTGTCAGCCATCTGTTTTGTCATTAATGGTATATCATCCAGGTTAACTGGTTCAGTAAAATCGCCTAACATATTATTCAAAGAAATTTTATCATAGACAGCTGATTTAATATCTTCATTTCTAAGAATTTTTGATAAATCATCTAAATTGGATGAGATGACATCTAAAACGGTAATAAGCTTATTATCATTTAGTTTTTTTCTTATATTTGTATCTACCATTTGAAAATTTGCTAATGGCAGTTCAAAAAGTTTGACTAGTTCAGATTTTTCAATATCTACCCCATTTACATTCATACTATCTGGAGATTCATTAATAGTTTCTTTAGCTTTAACATAGCTGTTTAAGAGTTGATACCATTTTTGTTGTTTATTCCAATTTTCTTTAATTGAATGTATAGAAATTGAACTTTTATTAGATGATATTGATCGTTCAGAACTACCTAATATTGATGATAATTCAGATTCTTCTTCTGTTAAATAAGTTGATAGGTTTTTTATTCCCTTTTCAAGGAGAATCTTTTTCCAAGGACTAGGAATATCATAAATGAGAATAAGATTAGTCGCCATTATAGTAGCATATTCATCCCAATTAATTGATTTAAGAATCTTTTCAGCATCTGCTTCAGAAATATTTAATATTTCAGCCAAATCGATACTTTTCAAAGATATTATATCAATAAGTTTTGTTAATCGCTTTCTACTTAACGTTAAAGCCTGGGCTGACTCTAGTTCTAAAACAGACGAAGCTGATATTTCCAATGATTTGATAAGTCTTGGAACATCGAAATTTTTATAAAAAGAAATTCTTTCATCTTTGGACCATCCAGTAATATTTTCAATACGTGACCTTGATTCGACTAATAATTTTCCAACATTTGAAATATTTTCAGCGATAAGCTTCTTTCTAATATCTGAATCAATTCCGGGTACAACCTGAAGAGGTACCTTGATTATTTTAATAAGTTTTTCGACATCAAGTTCCTGAATGATAGTGTCCAGCTCTTCCTTTGATAATTTGACACTTTTTGGTAGAGTTTCTGGAGTTAAAGTCAATATATCAATAACATTGACGTATTTTTCTTCTATAAGTTCTCTGATGACTGGTAAATGTTTTTTAGAGATAAAATGTTCAGCGGGTAATTTTAAAACAGAACTAACGTTTTCTATTTCAGCCCAGATTTCATCGTCACCTGGAAAATCTTCTTTCTGAGCAAAATAAACAATCTCTTGAATCGAAGCGAATCCAGCTCGTAAAATTTTTCTGGTATAGGATTTACTAAAATATTGCTCTAAGTACTGAACTGCATTTGCTGAATATTCCTCAATATCAGTTGGCTCAATATTATGATATATAGTATTAACTTTTTTATCATCAATTGTTTCAGTTAGCTTTTCAGGAGTTAATGAGAGTAAGTGACCAATGGTAGTAATACCCAATTGTCTTAATTTTAATAAAGTTGAGCTGTCGATTTCAGGAATAATTGATAAGGAATTATCAAGTAATTGAGCTAAATTATACACATTCAAGGCTATTTTATAGGTTTCCTCAATCCTATCTTCTGTCATATCAAGTAACTGAGCTATTTCGTTTGTAGGAGACATTAAAAACGTAGCTATAGTTGTTATATGAATTGTAGCTAGTTTCTTTCTTAATTCAGCAGTGAATTCTGGAAGTAATCGTAATGAACACTGCAGAGTTCGTTTAAGTGAATAAACTGTCATTTTAACCTCAGGATTTTCATCTAAAATGTCATCAGATGCAAAATATAATCCTTCAAGGGTTCCAATATCTAACGAATCAAGATCACGAATAATTGATTTGGGTAATCCTAAAACGTTTTCATCCAGCTCCATTTTTTCTTCTTCAGACTTTACTTTAAGCTGTGCTTGGGTATTTAAAGCTTCTTTTTGAGTAACACCCAATGCATTGGCAAGATGATCAGCTGGAACTATCAAGAATTCCAATATCGTATTAATATTAGCTTTATTCAGCTTCGTAACAAGATCATGAGAAATAGGTTTATCTATAACTGAGACAATATCCTGTCCATCTTCAGTTTTTCCTTTGGAAATAGATTCTTCAAAAACTATAAGACCAACTGGAAGGTTTAACATACTCTTTGTATCTCTGATTCGAGACCAATCAACTCTTGGAACTGCAAAGGTCTGTCTATTGAGTGTAAAGTATACCTCCTCTAAATAATTGATATTTTCACTTTTCAAACCTACAATTTCTGGACCTGAAAAAAATTTGGTGTTTTCAAGTGGTATCCCTTTTTTCAAGGTAGCAATGCTTTTTCTTATTTGCTCAATATTAACTCCTTCATCAAATAAATCCTGTAATTCAGCTACTGGCCAATAAAGAAAATCCATTATAGTACGGATATTTTTATTAAGAACCTCTCTTATTTTTGTAAATTTAAATTCTGGTAGGAAAATAATTGGTGATAAAATACTTCTTCGTAATCGTAAAATAGCATCAATGTATGGCACTTGATCATTTTGGCTGATATCATTTTCAATAAAAATATCCTCAAGTATGAAGTGATTTTTAAAAAGCACATCCTCGACTTTTGTAAGACCAACTTTTTCAATTTGAGTAATTAATTTCTTATCCAGGAAACCAAGTGATGATAGATCAATAGTATGTTTAGCATATAATTTTTCGATTTCTGCAAGATCAAGTTTATTTTTTAGAGTAAAGATTTCATATTCAGCTAATCCGGATTTAACAATTTCTGTTTCAGGCCAAATTAAGAAATCATATAATGTCATAATACCCATATGGTATAAAGCATACAATTTACTAAAAGGAAAATTTGGAATACAAACGAGAGGATGCATTAATGTTTCCTGAACATGAAGAATTTCAGTAATTGTTTTCTTATCAAAAATAGCAAGATCATCCTCTTCTAAATTCATTAATTCTTCAGTTGTAATAATTTCGTTTTCATTAAGTGTTGTTCTCAAAGAAGATTCAAGGTAATTTAGTGGAATACCATATTGTTGTTTAATTTCTTTGATGATTGGAATGCTAACTAATTTATTACTGAATTCATGCAATTTGACGGTTGGTGTTATCAAGAAATCATATATAGAATAAACGCCACTTTTATTCAAAGCATCTTCAATTTCAGTAGGAATCCAGACTAATTCACTGACTAAAGGTACAACACTTCTATTAAACTCAGCAAGTTTACTTGCCCTAAAAGAAGCAAAATACTCAACAAAAACAGTTTCAGAGGGGAAATACTGGGAAATTAATAAATCATACAAAGAATTTATTTTCTGTTTTTTGAGACCACTAACCTGCTCTTTAGAAAAATATTCTACATTAGCTAAAAGTAATTTGGACTCGTTTTTATCGTAATCTTCAACAAGGAGTGTTTTAATGTAATCGATAACGCTAATAATTAATTCTTCATTGGCTAACACAGTTTTAGGAGTACTATCAATGGTATCGACGAGGTCCTGCCAAGTTTTTAATTTGCTGACATTAAGAGCTTTTTTAGAGCTTCCACTTAGCCAAGCAACCAGATTAGCATTAAGATTATCATCTAAATTATCAATTTTTTCTTTGACTTCAGATCTAATGAAACCAAGAACATAATTTAAGAAGTTAGCATACTTTTTGCCGTTAAGGAAGGCATTGGAGAATGTTAATATAAAATCGGGAATAACTTTAACATTATTTTTAGTAAATTCTTCTTTAATATCCTGTGTCATCCAAGTAATTGTTTGAATATCAAACTCCGATTTAGCCAAATCCCCTTTAGAACGTAATAACTCAATGACATCTCTTTTATAGAGAACCCAAAGTTTTTCAGTAAAACCCCTAACTTTGAGAAAATCCTTTTCAGGAGTGACGAAAAAATCATAGGCCGTAGTAATCCATCGACGGGACATTGATTTATCTGTCTTCTCATGGCCTGGAAAACCATTTTCGATTTCTGCAGGTATTAGAGAAAGATCAGATGTACGGGGTGTATTAATTTCTTCATCTAATTCTTCGATCGTTACTCGTTTTATTTCTTGGACTCTTTCAATAGGTAATGATTTCATAACTAACTGTTCATCAGGAGTAGAAAGAAAATCAGCAAGAGTAATAACATTCATTTCAAGGAGCTTTTCACGTCTATTTTCAGGGAAATCAATCCAGTATTTTATTTTACGAATAGAATTACTAGGTGGTTTACGATGCTGAGCAGATTTAGGTATTCCTTCAACCAAAGCCCGAGTCAAAAGAATGCCAAGTTTATCGAGTTCATAAGGTTGCTCATCATTTTCTTGAAGAATTTCAACCATTGCGTCAGAAACAATAGGAGCAAAGCGTTCAAAACGGCTCTTTCGCTGTCTCTCTCGGTCTGCTCGTTCTCTCTTACTCAGGTGAGTTCTGATTTTTACTCCAAGAGATTTTAAAGCCTCAGCAATTTCATCACGAATCTCATCAACATCCGCAAGATACTCCTTAGATGTTTCAGGGAAGGGAATTTTAGTAGAAACCAGAGACACAGCTATGGCAATTGGTGAAGAACTTAAATTTATCTTGTAATCTTTCCAGGACACAAGGCTGGGGTCATTAATAACCTTGGTAATAACATCATTGCCAGCACCAAAAAGTAATGGAATTCTGTTGGCAAATCGATAGATTCTGACAGAGCTTTTACCTGTGACATCGTCTTTTTCTTCTTCTAACTGTTTACCGCCATAAGCAAGTGCGGCCTCAATGATGAAAGCATGGCCAGAATATGCGTTAACGGGTCTTGTAACAGCCTCGACAAGGAATGGATCAAGTTCTTTAGCAAGACCACGTTTTAAACGATCCTCGCCGAGTGGAGAAAGCCCTTTTCCAGAAGGTCTGGTGAAATTAAAGGCTTGTTGTTTTTCTTCACCTTTCTTTTTCTTTTTACCACTTTCAATAAGAAAACCATCATGGACTATACGACGGATATCAGGGCCAGTTAATTTCTTAGGATCTTTATCAGGAATATTAACGAATTCTAAAAACTCTTTAGCCTTTTTAGGCGTAATTCCTTCAAAATGATCACATAAAAATTCTACCATAGTTTCAGATTTAGTCCAGGAGATTTCTCTTTTCAACTGGGTGATATCACAACCCCATGGATGAATCTTCATCGTTGATGGATAGGGTGGCATCTGATCAACGACACGCAAGAGTTTAAGAGTCTCTTCTTCTGGAAGATTAATAATAAAAGAAGCATATGGTGTAATAATAGAAAGTTGATGGAAATATTCTTTGATATATCTTTTAGCTAGATTCCATGAACCAGTGAAAGTTACACTAACTAATGTTCCAGAATCTTTGAAAGCTTTCTCATCCTTGCCATCATAAATAGTACTAAAATCAATTTTAGGTTCATTTTTTTGTAAATCAATGAATAAGTGGTATTCAGAGGTATCTTTTTCCTTTATGTGCTTGGATTTAACAATAATAGGTAAATCAACAGTAGCCATGGCATTTAGTAAAACCATTTTAGCACCAAGACCAAATCGACCTCTGGTTTGACGAGCACCATAATTAGAACCAGTTAAAACTCGACCAAATAGATCAGGAATGTCTTTACTAGGAACACCGGAGCCATTGTCTTTTATAGTTAACCTTATGAAGTCTTGATGAGTTGTTTCTTTTTTCTGGTATTTATCAACTTCTAATAAGTGAGCAATCTCATCTCCTGACAAAAGTTCAATACTAACTTCTAATTCTGGTAATTTTTGAATTTTCTCAGCAGCATCAAGCCCATTTTCAACAAGTTCTCTCACACTTGTGAAAACGACTCTTAGACTGTTATCGAATCCTGCAATTGCTTTATTATCATGAAAAAAGTCCGCAGCACTACGACGCTGGAAATTTTCATCTGGAATGTCTAATTCACTGGTAGTCAAGATGAGACCTCACTATTTGTCTTAAAAACACGAGTAATTTTGTAATTATATGAAATATTATTGGATAATAAATTGTTTCGTTTCATTTTCAAATCTATAATATCCATGAATTATAACCAATGTGATTTTTGGAATTTAAAATATTAATTTAAAATTAATACAAATATCAAATAATTCGTCGGATGTAAATATATAAATTGAATTAAATCTATGATTGCATGAAATCAATTAAATTAAATTGGATTGTAAAACCTGATTTTTTAATTGTTTTTAATTTTCCTAAAAATTGCTTATTTATTTTATTATCTAAATTTATAAAAAATAACCAAAAATATGTTGACAAAGTTCTACATGACGACTTAATCAGAGTAAGTAGGTTTTTAATGCCGATTTACAAATTTTTTTTATTAGAAATGATACTTACAAGCAGAAAATACCTAAGATTTCGATTTTAACCCACAAATTTTCTATACAAGCATAAAAGAGTAAATTATCTTATTACCTAGCTTATTACTTCATGTGTTTTTAGTCCAGTACGGGTTTGTACCAGATAAATTTCCTTTTCATCAGAATTTTCATCAGATAAAACGAAATTGGATAAAATAACATCGTCATTACCAGAGAGAGGAGGATTTAGTTTTGAGATTTTTAAAATATTCCCTAAACCTTTATTTAAATCATTAAGATAAATAAAATAACGTTTTAAAATGTCATCACTTGTTCCATTTTCGACTATTCCTGTCTCTAAATCGAATATGGACCAATCTGGGTTACATTGCTTTTTTTGATTTTTTTCTATTATAAGAATATCAAAATTACTCTCCTTACTTACATTACCTGGCCAAAATTTAATTTTTAGATTTTGTTTCGGGACTAAATTACTCCAGGGGTATTGAAGAAGGAAAGAATCGATTTGAGAATTAGCTAAGATTACTGCTTTTTTGTCATGTAAAACTGAATTAAAAAACATATGAGCATTCTTACCTAATTTTGTTATAAGTTGCATAAAAGCAGAATTTTTAGGATGAATATAGCCTAAAGGATCCATTA
>DAHXPE010000009.1 GCA_027364495.1 Candidatus Heimdallarchaeota archaeon
TCCAAATGCATATTCGGGTAAGCAAATGAAAGTAAAATCTGTTTGAACCGTGGTCTTTTCTAATTGCTTAGATATTAATTCTTTATAATAAGTTAATTGGACCATTGGATCCTGTGATTTCAGTAAAGGCTGAATTGAAATTAGGTTATATATCGTATCCAATTTTATACCTATTAATAAAATAAATGTTAAGTATTTATCTTACTAATTATATCAAATATATAAGGAAATGAAATTATTATCTCTTTGAATTATTTTTGAAAGCAAAATTTATCCTCAACCGAATTAAAAGTGAAAATAATGAATCAACCACCTAAAATACTGTATCACATCAAGGTTAAACGTGACACCAATCTTCCAAGATATCTCATTTCTTGTGGAGACCCTGGTAGAGCTCAGAGAATTGCAGATGAATTTTTATCAGATTCTAATGAATTAGCTAAAAATAGGGAATATTGGTCTTTTACTGGAAGTTACAAAGGGGTAGATCTTGTTGTTTCTTCTATGGGCATAGGGAGTCCCAGTACAGCCATCGGACTCGAGGAATTTGCAATGGTTGGTGTCGATACATTTATACGTGTTGGAACATCCGGCTCACTATCTTCAGACGTAAAGCATGGAGCAATTGTTAACGCAACTAGTTCTGTAAGAGATGAAGGTACTTCAAAGCAATATATCCCTTTAGAATATCCAGCTGTTGCCTCTGTTGATGTTATACTTGCTTTGAGAAAGGCTGCATTTCAATTAAAAATTGAAAATTATCATGAAGGAATAGTCCATTCTAAAGATTCCTTTTATTCTGAGTACCCAGATTTTACTGCTCAGAATGATTTTACTAGAGAAAGATGGAATAGCTGGAAAAAAGGAAACGTTCTAGCTACTGAAATGGAATGTTCTATCTTATTTGTTTTATCACAAATAAGAAAGTGGAGATCTGGTTCTATTTTAGCTGTTGTCGGTTCAACTTGGGATGAAAAACCTATTGCCAATAATCCTTTTGCGGGTCAAACCGAAGCTATAACTACAGCACTTGAAGCTATTAAAATCTTAGCTGAAGTAGATTCAAATAAAATATAGCGATGAATTAATACCTTCAATTATTCCAAGCTAGTCTATTCGAAAAATCAATAAGGTTTTGAAATTAATTAAAGAAATTACAATTAGATAGAATTTTTCGAAATTCGACCTTTACCATCTTTTTTTAAAAGAATATTCATATTTGTTGGTTGTTATGAACGCATTAGAACTCAGGCGTAATAAAGTTATCGAAGGAGCTAAATCTATTCTCAAAACAAGGGACTATTCACTTCTTGAAGAATATTACAATGAAGAACTTGCTCATTACGATTTAATTGGGGAAAAAGTAGATAAAAAAGATAAAAAAAAGCAACGAATAATTATTCGTATTCCTGACGATGATCCTGTAGGAGTAACTAAATTAAGAGAATTTAAAGAATTCATTGATAGTAAAGAAGGATTCCAAGAATCAATTCTTTTAGCACTTTCAAAATATACACATTATACTAAGAAGGAAGCTGAAGAAGCAGGTATTGAAACTTTTTCAATTAAATTTCCTTTCTTTGATTTATTTCAGCATGAATTAGTACCCACACATGAATTTGCAACCGAAGCAGAAATTCAAGAGATCATTGATAAATATGCCATAGACGTAAAACAATTACCTAAAATATTAGTTACTGATCCAGCTGTTCAACTATTAGGTGCAAAGATTGGAGATGTTGTTAAAATTATTCGTGAATCTCCAACTGCTGGTAAATATGTCGTTTATAGATATTGCATAGAGTAAAATCTATTTTGAATTAAAAATCTCTTATTATAAAAATAGAAAAAAAAATTAAGTTGATTTAAAGAAAAGATAAAAAATTTCAATCTAAATTTTTAAGTAAAATTCGTTTTTTATCAGTTTTTTTTATAATTATTGCAATTACTAAAGCAAAGAAAAAGCTGAAGGAAACAAATCTGAAATTTGATGATTGAACTACTTCAATTTCTTTATGTAAATTTGTCTGATCAGGTTGCAATAACTTTGCATCAGTTTTAATTGCAGTAGATATTTTATCATCAATCTTAAATAATGACTTGGTATTAGTATTGCTACTCATTATGGTCACTGCAGCACCTGTTGCTACTTTTACCTGGAATGGATCGTAATTAATATTTGCAGTATCGGTGTAAATATTGTAGTGATCATTAGTCCTATTGGTATCTGAAAAGCCTAAACCACAAGTTATATCATTGTTAGGAGCACGACAGGTAGGCGAACTTACAGTTTCAGTTGAACTCAAGATACCAATAAAAGTTAACGGTGCTGTCCCATGCAACGATACATACCCAGGTAAATTTGGATAAAACGGATAATAGGTGAACGTCGCTGTTGCTATACTAGTAGCTGGATTCGTTTGGACTACAACTTTCGTATCATTATTCGGATCCCAATACCGCGGTTGTGCTGATTGCGATACATTTGTTGTTGACGTGTATAATACCTGAAATGTGACGTTATATGCTCCAGCTCCTATAAATGAGGTAACTGCTGTACCTGTATAAAACAACCTTGCTACAAAAACTGAAACATGTACAACACCTCTAGTATAACTATAATTCTTAAATGATTGAGATTCCAATATGCCATTATCATTTAAATCATTATTATCAAATTGATATGTACCATTAATGAGATTTTTTTGATCAACTCCAACACGATCAATGGATATACCAAAATTAGCTTGCCCAGCTTGTGTTGACAAATCATCACTAAAATTCAAGGAATAAGGATCAATAAAGGCTATTCTTGAACTGGATGAAGAACTTTGCTGGCTTCCTAATTGATTAACATTTAAATATTGAGCTAAAACAGAACCAACTGGATCTGCAATAACCCATTCAAAAGTTGGACCATTAGCTGTGAATAATGGAACTAACACTTCAGTCCACGCCATTTTATCTAATCGCTGGTAAACTGTAACATACGGGTTTGAACTTGCACTAGTTGAAGTGTTGCCCAAAGCGTAACCGGTAACAAATCTAGCAGGTATTCCTTCGGCTCTCAAAATCATAGTCAAGGCTGCTGCAAATTCAGAAGAAAGACCCTTTTTAACTGATAAAAACCAATTAACATAGTCTTGACCTGGATTTGGATAATTAACACCAGGTGTTGTGCTTGCACGGGTTTGAGTAAGCCAAAAATCAGCATCAAAAGTTAACCCCATAGAACCTCCTTGACGTTGGATACCAAGGATTTGGGAATTAATACTTGGACTCATTGCATTTAATAAACTATTGACGTTATCCATAACTGTTCCATTTGGATTAAAATATTTGCTTTTTTCTTGATAAACCAAAGGAGCCCACGCTTGATAATTTATTACTGAGGAATTTGGAGTTGTTCCATCAGCTGCATTTGGTAATTGTAAGTAAGCATTACTTATAGCAGTCCAAGCTGCAGGACTAAACACCGACTGATAATCTGATATTGATCCTGAGTGTGAATTAATGTATTGATAATTTGGTTCTAAATAATTCATTGAATAATTCATGAAATCATTTGTACCTGAACTTGAAAAACCATCAAGCCTCAAACCAACACTTGAAACTGGAAAATCCTGTAATGCCGCTTGAGTTTCTGTAAATCCGCAACTTGAAATGCCTGTTAAAGGGTAACAGTTAGCCAAAATTTTTCCATTTCCGGAATATACAACTGTTTTGTTTGGATTAATGAATGAACCATAAAAGGTACTATCTGTGCCATTAATACCATATGTTCTGCCATTCCAAACAGCTGGTAATGATTGATCATACAGGCTCGTATGATTCATTAACGTAGTCACTGTCAAACTATAGGCATTATAATTCCTCTGTGCAGGTGGTGGAGAGGAAGGAGTTATAAGATACTTATCAGGAACAGGTTGAGATAATGTTTGATTATTAAATTGTGTTCCAGCCAAATAAACTTTTTCAGTTGTAGTTCCAGTTGGAGCTGGGAAAAATGTTCCAGATTTTGCAGTAACAGCATCATATTTATAAGAATAATAGGTTTGCTCTTTAAAATATGAACTAATTTTTTCGTTACTACCAAAACGTGCCGGATCAGGCGAATTATTTGTCACATTAAACACAGGAGTAAAGGGTGCATTAAGTCCAGCTCTAAATTGGTCTAAAATATTATTAAGATAGTATTGTGCATTCCAAGATGGAGTTTTAAACATTGAAAAATTTATATTTCCTACATTAAAAGGCTGAGGATTCGGTTCTTGGGAAACCACACCAAGGCCTAAGGTGCTTAGTAAACTACTTCCTGTGAAAATTACCAGAACTACCAATGCCGGAATAATTTGACCTAAATTTTGGCTTAATGGTTTATTTATTAATTCTTTTATATTTTTAGCGAAAATTTTTGATAGGAATACTGAAATAAGACTGGCTCCACTTATTGCTACATATAATTGATTGTTAAAGTTAACTAATTGAAAAGCAACTGTATAAAGTCTGAGTATTTCAACAAGGAAACTAAATCCAAATGAAAATTTTCCAAACCCTTTCCTGAGGGCTAAAACCTCGATTGAACCTAGTATGAATGATCCAAATAAAAGATTAGCGTTCAAGGAATTCGTGATAGATTGACTAGTTGAATTACAAATTGCTATACAACCAAAACTTGAAAAAGTATTAAAGTATAAAGAAAGGGATGTAGAAATCATAAGAAGAAGATTGATCGAAATAATGTAAGTTATAAAAGCCGGAGCTTTATTCTTAGCTAATACATCAGACATGAATTTTAAATCCTCTAAAACTATATTCCATATATAATTGATAAGATTTTAATAATTATTAATCAAAATTCTTTGTAAATATAATTAAATTAAATTTATTTTAAGTTTTATAATTTATTTTCTAGTACAATTATATCAATTTTTTGAAAAAAAATCCCTTTTAAGGATATTAATCAATAAAATTTAGACACTGATATTAAAATTCTTCTAATTCATGACCTTTTTTATAAAATCAAAATAAATTTGGATTATATAATAGAAAGAAACTTCTTAATAGCATTTGTACATGCATTGAAAACAGAGTAGCGAACATACTGGACACATATTATATGTTGCCTTCCCTTTCCTTTTTATTAATAGTGTTGATAATCCACATAATTTACAAGGACCATCTATTTGGATTGATGTTCCTGCTCGGATATTAGGGGCTTTAAATTCTGCCTTACAATTTGAGCATTCTATTTTGGTTCTCCATTCATCAAAATATAATTGAAGATCTCCTTGTTGACATGTTGGACATAGTCCTAATTTTCCTTTTTCATGTTTAACTGAAAAATCTTTACTTATTTTTGAATAAGGACAGGATTCATATTCACATCGACTACAAAACAATAGTCCTTCTTTATCCTGTCTTGCATTCCAACAATTCGGACAAAATATCCAGCTCTTGGTTCCTGATCCTACTTGTATTGGGTACATAGGGCAAGCATGACATTTTTCTTGGAGTAATGTAAGTTCCCCTTTTTTTGGAAGTAGATAAGTTTCATTACATTCCGTATTTGTGCAAAGAAGATATCTTTTTCCTTTAGAACTTCCTTTTAAAATTAATGGATCTCCGCATTTCATGCATATTCCGAACTCTTCTCCTTCCTTTGTAGTAGATTGAATTTTTTCAACGAACACATCAAATATAGAAGATTTATTCTTTTTCAAATTTTTAAGGGATGTTTTTGTCAGTTCTTTGACATTTTGATCAACTTTTTCAGGAGTATTTTCACCAGTTCGTATGCCAATTGTCCATTGCTCAACTGTTTCTCTAATTTCTGGTAAAATTAATTTTTCAGCAAAATTGGTAAAAGCATCAAAAAATGCTAATCCAATTTCCGTTGGTAAAAGACTTCTTGACCCAATTTGAACTTTAGCAAACCCACGTTCAATTACAGTAGCAATATGTTGAGATCTAGTTGCATCTGTCCCTATATTTAGACGTGCCATTTCACGAATAAGTTGACTTTCTGTCCACAATTCAGGTGGCACAGTAAATTTTTTATCATATTCTATTGCTACATCTATAGTTGTATCTATTAATTTCGGGAAGGGATTTTCTGATATTTTTCTAAATGGATACAAGGATAAAAATCCTTTTTGAACTATCTGCTGTGCTTTATGAATGAATTCTTCCGAATTTATTTCTATTAGCGAAGTAGTTACTTCTAATTCAGCATCTAGATATACTGTTGCAAAAAATCTTCTAGTTATATATTCATAAATTCTCCAAGCTAATGAATTTTCAAAATCTGATCCTTTTATTGCAGCAGCTATATCCTTTTCTATTGCAGCCTTGACCGGGATGATTGGTTCATGATCTTTTGAAAATTTACCTTGAGATGGATTTTTTGTATTTCCTGAAGCAATACATATTTTGGCTTCTTCAACAAATATTTCTGCTTCAATAAATTTTTCACAAGTACTGGTCAAATCTTTTTGTAAATAATAGGAGCTTTCCGTTCTTGGATATGTTATAAATCCATTGTTATAAAGTTTTTCTGCTGTGTCAGCGACGAGTTTAGGACTCACTCTGAATAATCTAGATCCATCTGCTTCCAATGTATCAGTATCAAGAGGTTTCGGTCTTAAAACTGGTTGCAATTCACTAGTCTGACTTTTTAATTTAGCTTTCTCATTCAAAGTGAATTTTGATATATTTTCATTAAGTTTTTGTTCTGTAACAATTGGATTACCTTTCCAACTAAAAGTGAACTTTTGAACTGTCTCATTTTCTGCTGTTTTTTTCTTGGAAGTTTTCCTCTTCGTAGTCTTTTTTGGTATTTTCTTTTTAGTTTCTTTGGGTACATCTGTGACTATTTCATGAACAGCTTTGAGTTCCCAATATGGTTTAGGTTCAAAAGCTTGTTTTTCTAAATATTTCTTTACAATAATCCACAGAACACTTGATTGACAAGGTCCATATGAAACCAATCTATTAATTCCTTTTTCTTCAATCCCGACAGTCAAAAATCTGGTTAAAGAAGCACCCATGCGTAGATCCTGTCTTCTCAAGGAATCAACTGAATTTACTAACGAAGGGTCTATTAAAAATTGCTCCTTAAATGCTCTCATTAGGGAAGGAATGTTTGTTGCCGTAAATCTCATTCTTGAAATAATGATATTCGAAGAGTTATTATTCCCTTTTTCTATTAAGCGTGCAATCTGAAACCCAATACTTTCTCCTTGAGGATCCCAATCGGTGGCTATTACTAGGTGTGTACAATTTGTTCCTAATTCTATTAACTGATTATAGAGATTTTCATTAATTGGAACTTCAATAGCATTTAAATCTATTAAGTCTTCTGGATCAGAGTCTCTCCAATTAGTCTTTTTATCAAATGGTGGTGGATAATCAAATGAACTAACATGTCCAGTCACCGATGTTATTTTTATCCTATCACCTGGATGTAAAGTAATCTTAGTTCTTGTTTCATTATCTAATATAATCTCATATTCGAGATCGTGCTCAAAATCAGCACCGAAAATTCTATTAAATCGACTTTTTGCGGTTGTTGATTCAAACTTTAATTTTTCCACAGTACTGAAAGCTTTTACTAAACTTCTACCTATACTTGGTTTTTCAGCCACGATTATTAAATTGTTTGTAATTTAATTGTCGCTCCTATAATGACATAGCAAATATTAAGAGATTTTCTTTTGAATAGTATTATAATCATTTATTTCTCATTTTAAAAAAGAGAGTTTTTATATGAACCAGCATAAACAACATTTACAAATATTTAATAATTTAACGTGATATAGCATAATGAAACTCTTTATTACTGGAACACCAGGTACTGGCAAATCTACATTGAGTTTAGCTCTTAAAGAAGAATTAAATTACTTAGAAATATTTGAAATAAAAGAATTATTAATTAAATTTAATTTACTTGAAGAATATGAAAAAGAAAGAGACACAACAATATTTGATGGTTTATTAGCTAAAAATACAATTCAAAATTTTTTGAAACTTAAAGATAATTATGTTTTAGTAGGACCAGTACTCCCATTCGATGAGATTGAATTCACTCATATTATTGTTTTAACATGTTCTTTGAAATTGGTTTTAGAAGAAAGGTTGAAAAAGAGAAAATATAAAAAATCTAAAATCGAAGAAAATTTAGAAGCAGAGCTTTTAGGTGTTATTCTAGGCGAAGTAATGGATGATTTTCCTGATAGAAAGGATATATTAATTTTAGACTCTTGTAAAAGCTCCATTCAAGAATTAGTGAGCGTAATTAAAAATTTGTTAATCAAGTGAAATTAGACATATTCTCAAAATAACATCTGCAAAAAAAAGTGTTTTCATTCCTCGTTATACGTAAGGAAGTTAACCTTATGATCTCAGGTCCTACCGTAAATTCTGATATTCAAGGATATTTTACATTTAATTCGGAGAAATATTCTATTAGTGATCTAGTTGGCGCTTTATTATCTCAGGGAATATCGATTCATAAAGTTGGAACTAATTTAAAAATCGGCCAAAAAATAATTAATCCTATTATCAATAATCCATTAAATTATTCATCCAAATTCGAAGAACCAATTAATGAAAATGTAATCCAAGGTCTCGCTAACCAAATTCAAAGAATTTTTTCTGAATTAAATAAATTAAAAGATCATTTAGGAATCAATAACGATATAATGCAAGAATTCTCAAGTACGGAAAAACAATTGTTTGAATTTTCATCTGCGAATGATAAAAACTCAAGACATGAACAATTTGAAATGAAAAAAAAATGGGAGGATTTTATACCAAGCAAAAATTTTGATTTAAGTCCTGAAAAAAAAATTAATTTACCGCAAGAAACTCCTATTATTACATTGGGAAAGAAAAAAAATTCATCTTTAATAGAAGAATATACCGATCTGGTTACGAATAAGGGAGTTCCAGATAATGATGCTCTTGATAGCTTATCATCAAGAATTTTTAACTCTGCAAATCGATCTATTGGGAATTTTGATGACAAATCAGATCTTCGCACAGCAATTGTCAACCAACAAAGTGATAAATTAGGATCTGTTACGAATAATGATTTTTCTACATATTCGTTTGTCAAGTGTAATAATTGTAATTCTAAAATCCCAAATGAATCCCAGTTTTGTTCTAAATGCGGTATGAAAATATAATCAGCTTTTTGATTAGTATGCAATTGAAATCTTTCAAAACATCGTTTTTTATAACTTAAAATAGTCAGTTTTTCTTAAATTACTTCAAAATTTTTTGAGATTCATCTAAATTCGGTTGATTAATATAATTTCTGAATTATCAGCAATTTTTATAGTATTGAGATAATGAGATTTTTTTTGAAAATTTAGTTTTCATTTGAGAATGTAAATTACTTTAAATACCTTAATTTAATATTCTCTTTAATTATTTTGGAAAAAGATTAGTTATACCATCAATAGAATCTGCTATTAACTGCTGGTCGTCCGTAGAAAAAGTCTCGATTAATTTTAATTTTTCTAATTGTCTCAAAATGCCTTTTTTGTCCTTAATTGCTATTGCTTCAAACAATTGAGTTAAAATAGAAAAAAAAGAGCTACGAATAATTTGTTTGTATTGAATATGTTCTACTATGCTTTGAAATTGATCATACATGGCTGATAACGAGCCTGTGGCCAAAAATCGACCTAGAACCATACATCCGTAAGAAATAGCAGCATTTGAATATAATCCGGAGTCTGATAATGTTTTTCCGGCTGCTTCATAATCAACTATTGCACGTTCATAGTTTTTACGTTTGACAGCTGAATAATCGACATTCATTTTTTTATCATTTTCTGTCGGAGAAGTTAAAGTAGAATCAAATCCCTGTCTGAATATTCCATCTAATTCATCCAACAAATTCTTACGAGCTGCTAAAAATTCTTCTCTCTCTTTGGTGGTTATTTCAATTTCTTCTATTTTTTCTTCTAAAATACTTGCAAAATGTTCATCACTATTTAAAGAAATATTAGATGGAAAAGAATCTTTTGGCTTAATTTCCTCTCCTGAATCACCTAACATTGCAGGAGGTTCCAGTAATCTTCTAATTCTGGGACGCAGCTTTCTATTCAATGGCAAACCTAATCTTATCCATAAACTTGACAACTAATATTAGCTAATTCTTCAAAAATTTTTCTAAAAAGTTGCTTATACAAATAATAATCTTTTTCCTCAAAAAATTTTCTTAAGTATTTATTAATCAAAAATTTTATTTATAATTAAAAATGCCAATTATAACTGACACAAATATCCTTAATAGGTGGAATTCCTTTTATGGAGCAACCAAGGTTAACTCTTTTCAATATCTAAATAAAGCTGGTATCAGCGATATTATTAGAATTAATTACCTAAAAACGACTGATGAAATTCTCATTCCAATCTTGGAAAAAAAAGGATTTATTCTTGAAAAATTGTCCCTTCCTGGAGCTTATAAGGTTCAAAAACAACGTATATCTCTTGGAGCGTCTCATGAATTTTTATTAGGTCATTATTCAATTCAGGGACTAGCATCACAATTTGTTTCTCATATAGTTAATCCTTCAGAAACTGATAAAATTTTGGACATGAGTGCAGCTCCAGGAGGAAAGACTGCTCATTTAGCATCAATAATGAAGAACAAAGGATTACTTATTGCAGTTGATTCGTCCAAGAACAGAATGACTGCACTCCGATCTAATCTATCCCGCTTGGGTGTAAGTAATGTTTTAGCTTTTCTCGGAGATGCCATAGATTTGTCTCCAAAGTTAGGATTATTTGATAAAATTCTACTTGATGCACCTTGTTCTGGCTCA
>DAHXPE010000025.1 GCA_027364495.1 Candidatus Heimdallarchaeota archaeon
ATTTACCAAAATGGAAAAATCATCTTCTTAAAGCTGTGCAAACGAATTATTTATCTCATATATAATTGTACAAATTAGGATATAAGCAATTTTGTAGAAGGAACTAATTTAAAAACAGGAAATCCTGGTTTTACCTTGCTAATCCAGTAAATAACATTATAAGTATGTTCTGGATTATTAGGCAAAGTGAGAGCTGTAGTAAAACGGTCAGCAACCATTAGTGGTAAATCAGCTAACTCTAAAAATAAAAAATTTTGTAATAAGGCTGTAATATTTTGACACAATTCCGAATCTAAGTGTTTTTTAACATAGGACGTTAAAAACCATTCAATTTTAATTTCTTCAGCGGGAATAACATCAATTTTTTCAACTAAAACAGATTGCCCCACAGAAGATTTAATTATTCGTCGAGCAACAGAATTAATCCTTACAATATCATTTCCCATGTCTCCAGAAGGTCCTTCACCGATAACAACACAAGCCGCTGTTCTCGATAACATATCAGGTCTAATAATTAAAGAATCACCTCTAACAACACCAAGTTGGTTTTGTAAATCAGTTGGAAGTGTGACCTGTTTGAATGCATGCTTATATGGCAAGTTTTGGAAGTTACTATCCTGATCAAGCAATATTGCAAATCGTTGTTGTGAATACATCTAAAAGAGTAATATGATTGCTTTTTTAAAAAAATTTGGTTATAAAAAATATGTGAAAATTTCTCCTCTTTTTGTGTGTTTCTTTAGATCTAAAAGCTTTAGATGAATTAGGATTAAAAATTCTCTTAAATTTACGATCAATTATAAAAAAATGACCAATATGAACTAGAAATCAAATTTTTAAGAGGATTAATCAATAAAGTCCAATGGGAAGATTAGCAAAAGAATGGATCTGATTTTTTTGAGTAATTCAAAATTCTTATTTTTTTTAATAATTTTATTCTGATTCATTAGTCGAACTTGCTTTTTGATAATTACTTAAACAGGACTTACAACAAAAAAAATGAGTAACTTCATTTAGATTAAGTGTCTGGTAGTCTTTTTCAATCTGCTTTCCACAATATTCGCATCTTAATTTTACTTGGATATCTTGAGACGGAAGTAAAGCTGTTTCCTGCTTGAATGTAGTAGATAAAGGCATTGGATTGATCTCTAAAACTCCCTCCCTTTCTCTCAAATTCTTCATTAAAATTTGGAAGTCTTGCATACTTAAAGGAGCAGTCTTAATAATAATTTGAAATTGTCCTACAAGTTCGTGCGCTTCTAAAATTTTATCATTTTCTAGTAGTGAATTTATTATATCTGTAACTGATTTAGGTATCGTTTTTAAAATAATAAAATAACAGGGATGCTCGCTCAGTAACTCATAAGAAAGAATTAATGAAAATTGCTGAATGATTCCTAAATCTTCTAATTTATCAATCCTGGATCTTATTGTAGGTATAGAAGTATTAAGTAACTCAGCTAATGTACTTAATTTAGTCCTGCTATCCTTAGCTAATGATTGCAAAATAACAATGTCTTTTTCGTCTAATTTATAATAATCCATAATGTGAATCCTATCTCGATAATATTTTTCCATGTTTTTTTTCAATTTTTTCTAATACTAGCATGAATACAGCACCGCCTATTAATCCGCCAAGGTGAGCGAAAATGTTAGTTTGAGCTGATCCGTCAATAAAGAGTGAGCCAAAAACAACTAAAAATGCTAGCATTGTTAATGAACCTTTATTATACGTTTTTCTCATGATAATTAAGTCAGCCATAAAAATACCCATAATAGCACCACTAGCACCTAAGGTTGCGAAATTATCATTCCAAAGTACGAAAAAGGTTAAAAAATTTCCAGCTAGACCAGCAAAAAAGAAAACTATAAGTGCAACTTTCCATCCTTTCAGTTCTTCCAATCTAATTGAAAAGATAAGAAAAAATAATATATTTCCACCTAAATGAACAATATTTGCATGAATGAACATTGAAGTAACGAATCGATACCATTGAGAAGGTCCATAATAAAGGATATAGGAATTATCTTGGGCAAATAAATTGACAAATTGATTAGGTATGGTAAAAAGAATGTCAGTTGGGGCTAAAATCCAAAATAGAAAGTGGATAACTATTAGAAAAGTAGCCATAATAATGGTGAATGGATAATCATACCATGCAAAATCTCTGACAATTGCTGATTCAGTAGTTGTTGGATGGACAAATTCATTTGATTTTCCGAAATTCACTTTGGTTGATTTTTTATTGAATTTAGATGGCATTAATACCTATTCTTCTCCTATTTAATTTTTGATACCAATGATGAAACTTTGAAAGGGTCTATATGATTGAAAATATTATTATTTAATTTTAAACTCGAGCCTACGATAAAATTCTTTGCATAGGGTAAAAATGATTCAATATTCTTTTCTGAAATGCCAGATCCAATAACCACATTTTCAGGTAAGACTATATTTGATTCCAAAAGCGTTTGGAGGGTTTGTAAATTCACTTCAGTTCCAGTTCTTGAACCGGTAAAAATTATTTTTGATGCACCACCACGTTCAACCATATCATGAATGGCATCTGAAATCGGTATTTCAGCTAAAGGATATGAATGTTTAACTTCAACATCAGCCCAAATCTCAACTGGGCTTTTAAGTTGATTTTTATATCTAGATAACTCGTATGAGCATCCCTCAATAATTCCTTGGTCTGTTAATCTTGCATGAGTCAATATATTAACTCGAATTGCAGTACTGTCTGTTATTGTTGCAATACCAAGTGCTGCAAGTGCATCATTTCGAAGTACATTTACTCCAAAACTAGCATTAGGAAATTGTAATTTTAATTGAGTAATAATTGTTGTCAAGGCTGCTATAACATGAGGTTCAGCTTTATTTTTTGGAAATGGTACATCCCCAAAATTTTCTATAAAAAAACACTTGATACCATTTTCAAAAAGAATTTTTGCATCTTCTGAGCAGAAATCCATAATGTCTTGCATAGATTTAGCATTATTTTGAGAACCAGGTAATGGAGGGACATGAATCATTCCCCAAAGAATAGGGTTATTCATTAATTTTTAAAAAAATATCATTATTTAATAATATTCCTTACAAAAAATCAAATTTTGGTGGTTACAAAAGTATTGAAAAAATTAAAATTCAGTAAGGTTTAAATCAGATACATCTGGAGTTTTCTGCTTAGTAGATTGTTGTATATTGCTAATAAATTTCTCATATGTTTTTGAAAGATTATTTCGACCCTTTTCAGAAATAGTGTCAGTATAGACATGATCAACTAATTCCCATTTTACATCAGGGTTAGGGGTCAATTTCATTTCTTCTTGCAACCATTGAATATACTTATTATGATCTTCTTCAGTGGCTAAAGTAAATGATTTAATAATTGATTTGATAGATTCGTCATCTAAAATTTCTCTAAGGATTATAGGTTCGTTTTTACCAGCACCATGGATAACCTCCCAGTCAGATTCAGTCTCATAGGCAGTTGGTCTATAATAATTCAGAGCCGTTATTAAATTAGAATCAAAAGCATTTAATTCTGGGTAAATTTCTCCGAGCTTACTTTCAGCCATAAATTTAATAACTAAGCCTGCAAAACCCATAAGAATGGAACGAACGTAATATCGAAGGTTAATTTGCGTCATGCCCGGAATTGGATTTGATCGTAAATCTGTTTGAATGGTATTGACAATAAGTTGTTCCAGTTGAGTAAAGTAAAAAGCACCTTTGTAGAGTGTTAAGGGAATTTGTCTGGGTTGATTTTTAACTCTATTGAAAAAATCAACAAGAATTCCGTCTTTAGCTCTAGCTATTGAGTCAGCAATTAAATTAGCATGATGTTGAAATACTTTTGGTTTTAATAATTGAGCTACTAAGTCAGCTTTAGTAGTTATTACAGCTACTGGTAAAGTTATTTCTTCATCAATAAATTCAGTTATTGCTCGTGCTTGAAGTAAACCGACTTCCTTGAAATTCCAAGCAGTTGCATCTTGATACAATAAAATACCTTTATAATGTGCGCCAGCTTGAGCAACGGATTTTCGAATTAAATCAAGTGAACTTTGACCTGGATTATCATTAAACACAGCCATTAGATTAGGTGGAAATGATAAAGAATATGGAGTCACAACCATAGTACCTGCAATATTTTTTTCTTCCGACCAGTTGTATTTTCTAGTTTTAGCTAATTGATTAGCCATTTCTTGTATAGATCGGGTTTTTCCTGCACCACCAGGTCCAATAACTGCAACTCTACCTAAAAAAACCGATTTAGATTGATCAGAACTTACTGTTTGAACAAAAGAATCAGCATGGGCACGATATTTGCCATTTTGATCCAAAACTACGATATTAAAATGCTGCTCCTTTTCATTAGATTTATTCGTTATTTGATGCATGGTTTTAATAGTAATCAATTTGCCAAATAAGACATTTTCTTCAACTGTTTTGCTAATATAGCTGGATGGGTCATTCAACTCAATAATAATTGGTTTTTGGCAAATTTCACAGCGAATTTCTGTAACTGACACAGTGTTTTCACTAAATACTTATTTTTTAATTATTTTTTAATAAGTCTCTTAA
>DAHXPE010000035.1 GCA_027364495.1 Candidatus Heimdallarchaeota archaeon
ATACATTTCATGGCTCTTTTTTGAATTTACGATTAAAAAAACATGTTCAATTGCAGACTTGGGATTTAGATTTGATAACGACTTTCAAACAATCTATTAAATCTGTTAACTCATATTTAGAACAATTACCTCCAAATTTAAAGCCAGTATCAGTTTCAGGAAACTTAGCATCTTTAGCAAAACCAGAGTTTTTTACTAATGATCCAGTTGATTTATTATATTTAGATCCTCCTTTTATTTCAAATAAAAAAAAAAGAACTTTAAGATTTGCTAACTATATTAAAAATTATTACGTATTAGAGTATTTAGCAAATTATCGAAAAATAATTTCTAAAATTGATAATGAATCGGATTTCATTCTAAAAAAAAGTTATCCTCCTGCACAAGAAATGAATTTATGGATAGATCAAAATCAAAAATATTGGTTACTGTCTTTTGAAAAGATTATAAAATCATTTCAAGACTCAACGATAGTTGTTTCTTACAGAGCTGATAGTTTAATAACCCTAGATCAAATTAAAACCATTCTTGAGTCCTATAAGACAGTTATTATTCATCAAAGACCTCATATCTATGAAAAACAAGAAAAAGAATCAAAATTTAACGATTTATTATTTATCGCCAAATAAAATGACCATTTTGGAATTTATTCATCATTATCAGATGTAAAGGTTCCAGTAAACTCAAAATACTTACTTTCGGCATTGTAATAAATATTAAAAGGTTTTAAAATTTTCGCTTTAACTGTCTCGAGGCATCCCTTTAAAAAGAACGCAAAAAACATGAGATCCCAACCATAGGGATTAGTAAAATAGAAATTTAAATCTATACCACCAGATACCTCACCAGATTCATAAGAAAAAGTATTGAAAATGGCCCAAGATGGTGGTACTAATTGTTGAACCTGTTGAAGCATTTTCAAGTCAGATTTTCTTGCTGCATATCTTCCAAAATACCAAGCTAAAGCTTTTACTAAGGTTGAAATAGGCATGCCAACATTATATAATTCATAGAAAAAATCCACCCATTCTCTCGAAGCAAATTTTGGTGGTGAAAGAGAAAATTGCCAAAAATTTGCCAAAAAGTTCTCATCAAAATCTAAGTCAACCACATGACTTGGATTATCATTATCTTCATCTACATCTAAATCAACTGGAAATTCAGGAACCTCTAAATCATTTGCATCTAAAAACTCTTTCATATGTGGTAAACCAGTAACTAACGCTCCCATAATTAAAATCAGTAAATCTTCGATAATATTTGAGTTATGGTCAAAAAGTTCCTGTTCCTCTGGGGCTTCAAAACTGGATAATATAGGTAAAAATTTTTCCATAATTCTTGAGGCAAAATCGGCTTCTTCTTCCTCTTTAAAGTCAAAATCAGCTTGTTTTGACATTATAGACATTACTTCATCTTCACCTTTCATGACAACATTATCGCCAAAGATAATCATAGGTAAATCTGAGGATTTGATCTCACGTAATTCATATAAAATATGAGGAGGTTTTACACGGAGTATAAGAAAATTCTCTGAAATCTTTGGATTAGCAATTAGCTTTTCCTGTAATGATTCTGATTGGTAGCTTGAACTTGTTAGCAAAAATAAAACATATTTATCCAATTTCGTTTACCAACGTTTTTGACTGTAATTTATTATTTAAAAAGAAATTTTCTTAATCATTATTATAATTTGGTGTTTAAAAATAATTTCAAATTATTAAATAATGCTTAAATTTTCAATGCTCAATTAAAAGATTTAAAGAAATAAAATTTTATTTCCAATTGAAGGGCTTTTCATGATTAAACTCTCCCAAAAAACAGAGGAAAATATTATTCAAGAAATAAGATGGCGATTTAGCTTAACGGATGCTGAAATTAAAGATTGTCTTGAAAAAACTGTTCAATATTTAAATACTATTCAAGAAACGTTACATATTGAGAATGATAAACAATTAGAATCAATCGTAGAAAAGCTAATTAAAATTAGTTAAAAAGAAGCAATTTTATTTAAACGGTCTTATACTATGTTTATTTTATCAAAAAAGTACAATTTATCTGCCAGTCATGTATTAAAAGGTCATATAAAGTGCGGTCGAATGCATGGCCATAATTATTTTATTGAAGTTTTTGTTGGAAGTGATAAATTAGACGAAAAAGGAATGGTTATGGATTTTGGGGATATTAAGAAAATTGTTGATGAAATCCTTGGGCCATTTGATCACAAACATTTAGGTACTATTCCTGAGGGTTGGACTGCAAATTCAGCTCATGTTATGAAATTACCTTTTGAACAAACCACAGCTGAAAATTTAGCTAGATACTGGGGTACACTTATCCAGGAAAAAATCGCTCCACTCAAACTTGTAAAAATAGACGTTCATGAAACCCCTATGTCATTGGCTACCTGGATTCCAGAGTAATAATATAAAAGGTTAGCCCATGCAAGTTGTTGAAATTTTTAAATCAATTCAAGGAGAAGGAACCTTAATAGGTTTACCCATGGTCTTTATCAGATTATGGGGTTGCAATATGGCTTGTACATGGTGTGATACCAGATATTCATGGGCTCCTGAATTTAAAGAAGTTACAATACGAGAAAATTACACTCCTAAAGATTTAACTCATTTTTTACTGCAAAACTATCCCAATATAACATGGTTTAATTTTACTGGAGGAGAACCAACTCTTTGGGAAAAAGATATACTTCAAACTGCTACTTTATTGCAATCAAAATCTAAAAAAGTGTGTATCCAAACAAATGGAAAAGAATGGAAGGAATTATTCACCGTACTTGATAAAGTATGTATGGATATTAAATGCCCAAAATCTGGAGAAAAAAGTGATTTAGCTTCTATAACCAAACTTAGAGAACAAGACGAACTTAAATTTGTCCTAGAATCAGAAGAAGATATTAAATTTACTAAAGAGGTAATTCATAATTATCCATCAAAAGGTACGATTATTATCCAGCCCGTACTTCTACATCAAGAATCATTATCTACATATTACGGACGAATTCGAATGTTAATAACTGAATTTGATTCGTTAGAAATAGAAAAAGTCAGAATTTTGCCACAATTACACCAATTGCTGTGGCGAGATCAGGCAGGAAAGTAAAGCATGTATAAAGAATTATTAAACCAGAAAAAAAATACAAAAGCCGTAGTATTATTGTCTGGAGGAATGGATAGTACAACATTGCTTTTTTATTGTCTGAGAATTCATAAGGAAGTTCATGCTGTAATAATTGACTATAATCAAAGACATAAAAAGGAAATCGACCATGCAATACGTATTGCAAAGAAGGCAAATGTTTCCATTACACTTGTCAATATCCAACTTCCAAGTTTTGAAGGTAGCCCTTTAGTTGATGCAAATACTTCTGTTCCAGCCCAACAGGAAAATAAACAAGCAGTAACTGTTGTTCCTCTTAGAAATACATTTTTTATTTTACATGCCTGTGCAGTAGCAACATCTATTAGAGCACAAGATGTATATTTAGGAGCTGTGGAAGATGATCAGCTTTCATATCCAGATTGTAGACCAGTTTTCTTCGATGCTTTTCAAAAATTGCTTATTTCTCAAAATAGTGAAATTAAAATAAATTACCCATTTGTTCAATTTAAAAAAGATAAGGTTGTAGCTCTTGGACAAGAATTAGGAGTTCCATGGGACCTTACATGGACTTGTTATCAAGGAAAAGAAAAAGCTTGTGGACAATGTGATGCTTGCAAAGAACGATTGCATGCCTTTCAAGTTAATGATTTACCTGACCCTATTGAATACCAAAAATCATGAAGTAAATTTTAAAATATTAAGTTT
>DAHXPE010000057.1 GCA_027364495.1 Candidatus Heimdallarchaeota archaeon
AATCGTTCTCGATCGAGATTTATTGCTTCAGATTTAGCTACAACCACGGCAGCGAACGTTAATGGTACATTATTTACCATGTTACGACTCCAGAATGGAGAAATCAGGATTAATTTTTCAGTAAACTCTCAAGTTTCTTAGGTAAACGTATTGCATGGCTACCCCATGGCTTATCTTCGACTTTATAGCCTTGAGCAAGTATTTTATCTCGAATTTCATCTCCTAATTGGAAATTCTTCGCTTTTCTAGCCTCTTGACGTAATTGAAGTAATTCATCAAGTAGAACATCAGCCTCAGTTCGCGGAATAGGACGAATAGAGAGAATGCTTGCGAGTATTATGAATAGTTGATAATCTTTTGCTAATTGAATTCTTAAATCCTCTTTGGAATTTGCTTTATTAAGCAAAGTATTGAGATAATTAATGAATTCAAATAACACAGCTAAGGCACTCAGGGTATTAAGATCATCATCCATAGCTTCAATGAATTTTTCTTCATAAGTCGTAACTTGAGGTGAAAATGAATCACTTGGTGTTACTGGTTTAACACGCAGGAGGGTTTCAATATTAGCCATGGAAGTAACTAATCGTTCATATTCATCACGTTTTTGTTCAAGTTTATCAAATGTGAAATCATCAAGAGTCCTATAATGACTTGCGGTTACTAGGTAATAACGGAAGAGATCTGCACCAAATCGATCAATTGCGTCCTGGGCAGTAATAAAATTACCTGTTGATTTTGACATTTTCTCACCATTGAGAAGCATGAAGTTTGCATGAAGCCAATAATTGACAAATTTTTTACCAGTCGCTCCTTCAGATTGAGCTCGTTCATTGGTATGGTGAACTGGAAGATGATCGATACCACCACCATGAATATCAAGTGTTTCACCAAGATACTTAATAGACATAGCACTGCACTCAATGTGCCATCCTGGATAACCCATCCAGCCCCAAGGTGTAGGCCATTTCATAATGTGCTCTTCAGGAGCTTTTATGAACAAAGCGAAATCAAAAGGATTACGCTTGAGTTCATCAACTTCAATACGAGCACCAGCTTGTTGAGAATCGAGTTTTAGATTTGCTAACTCACCATAAGCTGGGTATGTTGAAACGTCAAAATAAATTCCTTTTTCAGTTTCATAGGCATGACCAGTTTCAAGTAGTCTCTGCACAAGCTGAATCATTTCCGAAATATGTCCAGTAGCTCGAGGTGAAATATCTGGGTATTCAAATCGAAGTTCTTGAGATACTTCTTCAAATTTACGGATATAATAATCGACCAATTCCATAGGATTTTGTTTACGTTGCTTAGCTCGTTTTTGGATTTTATCTTCACCTTCATCACCATCATCAGTTAAATGACCTACGTCAGTATAATTTTGGACCCGTAATACGCGATGGTCTGGATAACGATAACGAAGATATTTGACTAAGGTATCCCAGCTAGAATAAGTCCGTGCATGCCCAACATGGGGAACATCGTAAACTGTAAGGCCACAGGTATAAATAGTAATTTGATCCTTATGAATAGGAATAAAATCTTCCTTTTTGTTAGTAAGGCTGTTATAAAACTTAAGAACCATAATAATAACCATTTCTTAGAATAAATATTTAGAAATATAATGAAAAACAAACTGCTACTTGATATTTAACTTGTTAAAATTAAAACTTTAAAAAAAACTTTTAAGTAGAAAATTCTATTATTTCGCACAACAAGTTCTCAAAGTATCACGAAAAAGAAAGTAATTAATTATTTCTGCAAAAGTTAATTTTTAAACATTTTGTTTTTGTGTACAGTTTCATATTACTACATAACAATCAAATAGTGAAATGATTAAATCTTTTTAAGATTAATAAAATGAATTTAAGTAAACCAAGCATAATAAATTGATTTTTTCTTTGGAGCCTTTCAAAAGCTTTAAAAGGAAAACACTTAGACAAAATAAAGATTAATTTAGCAAAAATTAAATTTTGAAAAAAAAATAGCATTAGGAAATCAAAAACAAAAGTAAAAAAATTTATGAAGTGAGAAGAAGAATAAAGTGGTGGAATGAATAGAAAAAATTGCTTTTAAAAACACAAACCAATTGAGTACAAGAAACGATAAAAAATAAAGTTATTAAATTCAACAAAAGGAGTAAAAATTAGTTACAGTAAGTTTTTAACTAAAAGGACTTAACTCTAAATAAAAAACAGAAACTTTTTATGTTTTTTTAAAAATTTATTTTTTCAAATTGGTCCAAAATTTCTTTAGTCTAAAAATGGTGCCGTACCAGAGCGGCTATGGAGCAGTCTGCAATGCCTCAGTCGTCAATCGGCTGAATACCGAAAACTGTATAACGTGAGTTCAAATCTCACCGGCACCTCTTTTATCTTTTCATATCAATGTTTCCTATTTTTATGGTATCACACAATTTGATTTTTCCTTTAATGAAAGACCTTTCACTTTCTTAGAAAAACTGGATACTTGATTAAATACCACTATTGAAGGTAAAAGGTGTAAACAAGAACCCTCTAATAATGGGTTTCATTTTAAATTCAATATTGAATGCGTAGAAATTACCAATTACTGATTCTTCTTTTCTTGTGTTAATACAAGTCGATATGGTTGGAATAAATTAATGAAAATTTTCAACTTCAATGAGTGTATCTAATTATCAATATGTTAATGATAATGCCCTAAATTTGTTTTTACACTCATTTTATTATTCATTATAGTTTTATAAGGTTTGGTTAAGGTTATTTTTTTTATATTTTTTATACTGATCCTATTAGGAAAATACATAAGGCTAAAAAAATCTAATCTTTTGTTTATTTGATAGATTCAAGTTTTGGTTTTTTTCTTTGACAATGCGTATAGATGTTAAACAGGAACTTTATACAAGTAAATCTTCTCGCTTAATTGATAAACATGTTTTAATATTAGTTACGGGTAGTGTCGCCATCTTTAAAACTCCTGATATTATTCGTGAACTCATTCGTCATGGTGCTGGAGTTGATGTCATGCTTTCACCGGAAGCGGCAAAACTCGTCAGTCCAACCGTTTTCGAGTGGGCTTCTGGTCGTAAAGTTCAATTAGATATTACTGGTAATGTTGAACATGTCCTTTTTGCTGGCGAACATTCCCAAAAAGTTGATCTTATTATTGTCTGCCCTCTAACTGCTTCTACACTTGGAAAATTCGTTCATGGTATTTCTGATACAAATGTTACTCTCACTCTTATGACCGCTCTCGGGTCAAAAATTCCTATTCTTCTTGTTCCTGGTATGCATGAACCGATGTTTAAGAATGAATTTGTTCAAGATAACATTACTAAAGTTAAACAGATTCCTACTGTCACTTTTTTAGAACCACGGATCGAAGAACACAAAGCTAAAGTTCCTGAATTACAAACTATTATTGCTTGGTCCATTAAACTCCTGACCCCACAATCTTTTCACGGAAAATTCGTTCTCATTACTGGTGGACCAAATCATGAATATTTTGACCGTGTACGTTTTATTGGTAACCCCAGTTCAGGTAAGACTGGTCTTGCTTTAGCCTTTGAAGCATGGTATTTAGGTGCATCAGTCTCTTTTATTGTTGGTCCTAATTCTTTAGATATCCCTTCCTTGTTCAAAGTTACACAAGTTACATCATCTTCTGATATGGCTGATGCTGTTCTTGCTGAATTGCAAAAAGAAAAATTTTCTTTAGCTATTTTTTCAGCTGCTGTAGCCGATTTTACTCCAGTTTCCTTCACTGATGATAAAATCAGGTCCACTAATCAAGAACTCACTATTTCATTAAAGCCCACCCCAAAAATTCTTCAATTAGTTAAAGATTTTAAAAAATCTACTAATAGACCGGATTTATATGTCGTCGGTTATAAAGCAGAATATAATAAGACCAAAGATGAATTACAAAAAATCGTTGCTAAATATTTGTCGAATGATCTTGCTAACCTCGTTGTTGCCAATTTAATAGGTTCAAAAACAACTGGTTTTGAAGTTGATAGTTCTCAAGTTCATGTTTTTACCTCCCAGGATTATTATTTCCTTGAAGGTCCAAAGACCATGATTGCACATGATCTTTTGTCTACCATTTTAAGTAAAATGAATTAACTATTATTATTATTTTCTAGCTTAAAGCGCATTGCTTAAAAATTTTATCTATTCCTTTTGAAATCAGCGTGAATTATTTTTTCCAAATTCTATTTTATTTTCTTTTTAGAATGAATCCCTATTAAAAAAAATAATTGTCATTTTATTTACAAATCTATCATTAATCACATGTTCCGAGGTAAATTTTTCTCAATCCTCCTTTTGAACCTTTTTTTTTTCTTATAAATTGATTTTCTTCTCAAGACCGACAA
>DAHXPE010000068.1 GCA_027364495.1 Candidatus Heimdallarchaeota archaeon
ATGTCGGGTATAATAATAATAATACTTGGGAAATTAGTTATGGGGATTAGTTACCTAATAATATGCTCCATTTAATATTTTAAAATATTAAAGACAAATAAAAATGAGAATAAAGAGATCAATAGGATTAGTAGTCGTAATTTCTGGAATAATCAGAAATTTTATTTCAATTTGGAATAAAAGGTAAAATCCCCTTAATTGGAAACAATAAGGGGACTCTTCTGAAAGTCCAAGCTATACCATACCAACCATCATAATTTCCATTGGATTTATGAATCAAAATTTTGTATTCTTCTCCTAATATTGGATTAAATTCAGCAATTTCATAATTATTGTCCAATGAATGACTTCCTGATATAAAATTGTTATTCTTATCATAGATTTCTAGATCAAAATCTGCTGTCAATTCGGAAGATATTGGCCCATCGTTCCAGGTGATTTCACTATTCCATGTCAGTGCTACTTTTATTCTGAAAATAAATGGTATTCTAAAAAATTGCATTTGCTCTATTGGACTTAAATCCGAATAATCCATTTTTATATTAAAAACATATTTTGCATTATTATTAGGATCGAAATCACTATTAAAGAACTGACCCGCATACCAACCTTTCTGACTTGGTGAATTGTTTGGTGATTGTCTATTTCCTGCTATTTGTAATGACTCAAATGCATTTACAGCACCTGTTCCATCTAAGGCATCAATTCCACCTAAAATACTTTCCCACCAAGTTGTATCACTCACATTAATAGTAGCTCCAGCTAAAAGAATTGCTCTAATTCCCTCTGGAGCAACAGTCAACACTCTATCCCTTTCTTGTAAACAAGCAGCTATACCAGCTACAGCAGGTGCTGAAAAACTCGTACCTGATCCTGTCAATTGAACAGCAGATACTCCTATTCCATTTGCACAAATTGTAGGCAATTCTCGATCGCCATTTGGGGAATTTGGGTTTCTAAAAGTAGTTGTACCTGACATGTTTTTCGCATCATCAGAGTGATTTCCAACTGTAAAACTGTTAAAACCCTTGTGATTTACATATTCTGATGTCGGAGGAATTAAATTTCCAATATTCCCAGCTGCTTGACTTATAAAGGGAAAAGGTGGTATTAAGACCAAATAATCCTTGTAAATATCATCGAATATCAAATCAGGAGATGTTTCTCCTGTAGATCTATGAAAACTTTGACTTATAATCGTGCAATTTTTTTCTAAAATTGCCCAGGTCAATGCTTCAATTTCCGTTGAGTTAGCTGAATATAATCGACAATCTGGAGCATAACCCCATGGCCCAATTGTTTGCCGATTTGAAATAATCGCATTTGTTAATCGGGCATGGTTCATCTTACAACTTTGATTCTTATCATAAAATTCCCTTATTACTAAATTTGTAGTATCATCCGGTCCACATTCCCATACAGCAACATTAATTCCTCTTCCTTTATACCCATATGTATGAACGAAAATTGCCTTTGATATTGCTAAGGAATCTTTCAAATCTAATTGCATATCCTTCGAATATTCAAAAATACCTATTATTTGTGAATACTTTCCCATTAACTCATAAATCTGGTCTTTTCTCAATTTTAAATAGATGATGGGTGCTATGTTGTCAATTCTTACATGCTCCAAATAAGTCTTTTCTAATTTACTCAAAAAATCTGCTGATATTGTGTTTATTGATTTTTTGTATTCATTTACTAAATTTGAAACCTTTTCCTGATAATTATCTGGATAATTTTCTGATTTTAAGACATAATCCTTTAGTGAGTTCCAATTATATCCTCGAAACTCCAGCCATATTGCTATTTCAAATACTTTGGATGAATCCGATTTTTCTAATTTTTTGAATAATATTTTGTCTAATTTTCCATATTTTGCGATTTTTTTCTTATTTAGGTCATTAATTATTTCTTCATAGTTAATTTCTTTTCCATCCATATTAAATGTCATGACTTTGTTTTTCCCGCTCTTTAGATCTTTTATTTTAAACCTCTCTATTTAATTTTTGTTATTATGTTCTTTGAAACTAATTCTTTTGACAAAATATTCATTCTCATCGATTTCTAACTTTAAATAATGCAAAATAAGATAATTTTCTGAAAGTGAGACTTTTGTAGTTATTTTAAGAAATTGAATTTCTTTTTCTATTTTTATCCCATTGCCTTCATTTGTTATTAACTCAGTTATTAATAACTTGTGGAGACCATCAGGAAGATTATTTTCAGGAATCCATTTTATTTCTTTTTTATCAGGAGAAAATAGATTAACACCCTTAACTCCGACCACGATTAAAGCCCCATCTGAATAGTCCGAATTTAACTCAGTTTCGCATTTAACACTTAGCTTTTTGACATCAGTGATGACTTCAAAATTCTTTATATTGATAATAAAATTTTTGTCATTAAATTTACTTGTCTGCATCTTCTCATATCCAATAGTGTAATATCGTTCTACACATCCTTAAATAACTATATTAAGATTCCTAGGGACTTAATTTTATATAAAAATAAGTTATGAGGTAATTTGATACAAGATGATAATTTATTTTCAATCATTGCAAAAGAGAAATGAATAACTATTTTCAAATCATATGACAAAATAATATAAATGAGATATGAGAATTAAGTCGGAATCTAAAAAGAAATGAGCTTAATAAAAATCAAATTCAATAATTTTTTTATAATAATGATTGAAATATTAATAAAAAAAATTTTTATTTTCTAGTAAATAATTCTGGCCAAATATTTTTGCACATTATCCAAAATTTATGGTACAAAATACTATTCTTCTTAAAAATTCAATTAATTTAGGAATAAAACAAGCAATGCTAGAAGCATTGGAGGTTTAATATGACTAATTTGTTCTAAACAGATCCAATTTGAGTAATTTGAATATTTGTAGTTCATTCCAGCGCATTTTTTCTCTGTATCGGAACATGTGGTTGTAGTAATATCTTTGGAAAAGACTTTGGCACCAATTGGATTATCGTTGCATCCTGTATGAATACCTTTGATCTGAGAAAGAGCATTAATGTATTATTGTCTCGAAGTGAAACTGATTTATCATGCGTCTCTACATCTATTGCCACATTCTATACCTCTTATTCTTGTTCTCCCCAAGAAATATGATTGCTAATAACAATTCAGACACTATCATTACTGGTATTCAATCGACTGATGACACTGAGGGTCAACCTGTACCTATGAAGCAACCTCGGGAGCCTTTAGAATTAGTTCCTATCTATCCTCCACTTTCTCAAGAGGGCTTGGATGTCTGTATTAAAGCCATGAAAGAAAATCAAAAACTCAAACGTAAGGTCACTATTGACAATGACGATAACCTTGAGCAATTTTTGTTACAAGGTTTTTCTGGTAAGCGGACTACTGTGTATAAAATCGTGAATGAGTCCGCAGATCATTCTATCTCTGTTTTAGCTGGATCAGTTGGTCGAACTCTTGAGAGGATGGTTGCGGAAAGTAAGATTACTTCTACTAAAAGTAAAATCAAAAAGAATGGTCATGAATATAACCTCTATTCTATTAATTTTGTACCTGATAAAAATAAAGATGTCATTGACTCTTTATTAACTACATTAGAGAATGTTTTTACTGTTAATTCACTTCTTGCCGAAGCTAAAAAACATGATATTCTAGAGGAGACAGCTTTGCAAATGTTAGAACAAGCGAATACTGATGGCGATGTTTTATAAGATCGACCAGGGATATATCGGAAATCACCTTAATCCTTTGACCTACCAACTGGTTTTTTACTTTCAATGATCTGTCTCAAAGGGATTTATGAATAACTTATTCAGTACGAACAGTGATACCAATTGATGACTGTTCCCGCATCGTTATTAGCACAATTGAAGGAATTTATGGAAACCAGTACTGACTGGGCTGAACTTGAGACTCCTATTCCAGGTGTCTTTATTGTTAAACCAAAGGGTAAAAAAGAAGATCCACCCTCACTCATGCTTGAAATTAGACCAACTAACCAGGTCGGAGCTCCAACCGGTCGTTCTAAAATTTTTATTCGCAACCGAGATTCCCTAACCAGACTTCAAGAATCTATTACTCATGATAAAATTTTGACTTTAATTGAAGCTATTGATTCCTTAAATACGCCAGAACCTCATAAAGAGAATGCTTCTAACAAGAAAATCCTATCATTTTGATAG
>DAHXPE010000078.1 GCA_027364495.1 Candidatus Heimdallarchaeota archaeon
ATTCATTTTGCTTTATCATAAATTGAGATATCTAATTATAAATAGGTTTCCATGTTGGAATTCTAATAAACATTTAAAGGGATAATCTTAAGGTAGCAATTGAGGTCCTAATTTGTCAAATGAATATCCAAGAAGATATGATAATGAACAGGTAAAAAATTATGTTAAATCGGTGGACTGGACAAATCGACTAGACAGGGAGATTCCTTTTTTAACTGAATTATTCCAAAAACACGATTGTAAGGATATTTGCGACCTTGGCTGTGGTCCTGGAATACATGCGATTCGATTGGTTAAAACATTCAAAGTTACTGGTATTGATATTGATGATCATATGATAGCCTATGCTTCCGAAATAGCAAAAATTCAAAAATTAGATAACCTGTCTTTTATTCAGGGGAATTTTTTAGAATACTCTGCTAATTTAGAGCAGTTTAAAGAGAGATTTGATGCACTTTATTCTCTTGGTAATGCCCTTATGATCATTTGGACAAATAATGACCCTATGTCAGTGGTTGAAATATTTAAACATTTAGCATATTACATTAAAAGTGGTGGTAGATTGTTTTTTCAAATATTGAATTCAGATAGCCCTAGGCAAGGCCATATTGTGTCAAAAATTACTCAGAATGAGAATGGAGAGAATCAAATACAAGTAAAACATTTCATGCCTATTGCTAATAAACTTTATACTACGTTTTCAACGTTAAAATGGAAGACAAATTCCACTGATATGAAGATTGCTGATACTCGTAAAGGCTGGTTAAAACTAGTTCCGTTGAAAGAACTGAAACAATACCTCGACGAAGCTGGTTTTTCAAATAGTACATTTTACGAAGATTATAATGGAAAACCATTTCAAAAAGAGTCTGACTCTCTCCTTTGTTTTGCACAAAAAAATTAAAATTTAATCTTTACACAATATCAAATTTCTCTGATTATTCTTAAGTATAACAATAGCCAGTAATAATGGTAAAACGAAAATAATCCAATCTGGAAGTATTAATATTCTAAAGATTAAGTTGTACAATAAGAATAATAATCCTAAGGCAAAAAGATGAATTGATGTATCATTTATTTGGGTATTTTTGGATTGTTCAATTGTATGTTTATTTACAAATCCATTTGAATGAGTTGTAAAACTATTTTCATGACTTGATAAGCTGAAAATAATTATACCAAATAAAATTGGTATAAGTGAGAGTGACAGAGAGTAAAAGAATAACCGGTTGTAAAATTCTCCATCTACAATGCCTATTAGACTTAGATAAACAGCTAGTGCAATCTGAACAACAGTTAACAAAAAGGTGAATTTAATGATATATAATTTTTGGAACATATTTAGCATTTGCCTAAAGATTTTTAGAATTTAAAAACATAATTAAATTAGCAATAAACTTAAAAAATTTCACTAAGTATAACGCACTCACGATTTTGTAGATCTAGCTCTAGTATACCGTTTTTTACCTCAAGAACTTTTTTCGACAAGTAATCACTTACGTTTTGATTTCGTAGTCCAATTTTCCAAACAGGTAACTGTATTTTTTGTTTTATTGGATTATTATTTAATACTATTACTGTTTTTTTAATATTTAATATTCTTGCAAATGAAAAAATTTCATCTTGACAGTATATTTCCTTAACCACACCTTTTTTAAGCTCTTCTCTTGATTTTCTTAAAGCAACTAATGATTTATAAAAATGAACTATTTCCATATTCCATTTATCTTGGTTCCAAATCATTGGCTTCCTATTATCTGGATCAAATGTTCCTTGTAATCCTATCTCGTCACCATAATAGATGCTAGGGACACCAATATAAGTAAACAGGAAAATTATTGCAATTTTATAGAGAGAAACATTGCCATCAAGTCTTGTTAGAAATCTAGGTAGATCATGACTACCCAAAAGGTTGAAATTGAGCAATTGAATCTGAAATGGCAGAATAGACCTAAAATTATTCAATTGATTTTTAAAATCGTGAGCATCAAAAAGTATTGATAACGAATTCTTTTCTCTTTGTTTTTTAACTGAAATAAAAATAACTTCTTTCTTGGTTAAGGAAATATACTGTCAAGATGAAATTTTTTCATTTGCAAGAATATTAAATATTAAAAAAACAGTAATGGTAAAACGAAAATAATCCAATCTGGAAGTATTAATATTCTAAAGATTAAGTTGTACAATAAGAATAATAATCCTAAGGCA
>DAHXPE010000082.1 GCA_027364495.1 Candidatus Heimdallarchaeota archaeon
ACAAATACTCTATCACATAATGATGAGATAATATCAATATTATGACTCACAATACAAATTGTACCTTTATTTTTGTATTCCTCTATAATCTTAAACTTAATTGCTGGGGTTATTAAACCGACAAGAGGTACAGTTCAAATAAATAATGAGAACATTCTAAACCATATTAGTGATTTCAAGAAAAATATAATCTTATTTTCCTATTATTCTTTTTTATACGATGATTTAACAGGTTTGGAAAATTTAATTTTTTGGTTAAAGCTCTATGATTGTCGTCAACATATCAACAGAAATATGTCTTTAAAAGATTACATTTTAGATAGAGCTGAACAATTTGGTATAAAAAATTGGCTATTAAGACCGGTTCATGAATTATCAACTGGTATGAGAAAAAAAATCGATTTCTTAAGAGCTATTCTGATTGAACCGGAATTCTTGTTATTGGATGAGCCTTTTTCTGGTATGGATCCTAAGAATATTGATTTTTTTATTAAGATTATAGAGGAATACAAAAATAAAGGTACAATTTGTATTGTGAGTCATAATATTGATATTATCTCATCATTATGTGATAGAGTATTTGTTATAAATAAAGGAAAGGTCATTGACCAAGTCAAGATAGACAAAGAACTGTCTAAAGATAAAATAGAAAAGAAATTACTTGAATACTTCGATTTTACAACCTAAGAGGAAAAAACCATGGAAACAATGAAAGACCTTAAAGATGCATGGGAAATTTTCAAAAAAGATTTACGATTAGAGGCCAGACAAAAATTTGAATTTATGTCCATGGTAATCTTCAGTATAAGCGCAGTATTTGTATTTGCAATTTCACTTGATTTAAGTGCATCATCTACTCAGGCGAATCCAGACTTTCAGGCTAGAGTAATTAGCGCATCATTATGGGTTATTTTTGTATTTGCTGGAATGTTAAGTTTTACTTCGGTTTTTGGACGAGAATTGAAATCAGGTGGAGGAGGATTGACAGCAATTAGATCCTTTCCTGTAAAACCACAATCAATTTTCTTAGGTAAACTATTATTCAATTTAACATTATTATTCAGTGTTCAATTTATTATTGTGCTAATATACATAATGTTTTTCAATTTAACTTTTCATTTCAATTTTCTTTTTGTGTTGTTCATCCTTTTAATTGGTACATTAGATTATGCTTGTGTAGGAACATTAGTTTCCGCACTAGCACTCTATTCTAGGGCTAAAACACTTGTTGTACCAATATTAGTATTTCCTCTTATAATACCTTCAGTGGTTTTATCAGTAACTTTGCTCATAGCTCTCATTTTAGGAAATTGGGATCAATCAGTAATGAATAATTTAGTGTTGCTATTTTTACACTTCGTAATAATCTTGATGGTTTCATTCTTAACCATAGAGACAATTCTTCAAGATTAATACAAAAGCAAATCTTATAATTTATTATTTGGTTTCGGCTTTAATATTGATTTCATTATCCATTGTTTCATTGACGTTCCAATTGAGGCAAAAACAAGCATATAAATCGAAAAAAATAAAATAAATATGAACCCAATTATATCAAAGGCTGTACTGACAAAAATTAGAAAATACGGGTTAGCAAGAGAAATTGGAATGTGTTTTGCATTTTGCTAAGGATTAAAGGCAAATACTATTGAAAATAAATAATGAGAACGAATTCTGTTATTAATAGAAACTGGTAAATTGATTAGTTAATACTCTTGTCAAAAATGAGTCCGTCAATAAAAGAAATTACCACTAGAAGTACCATAATTGAATATAGAGTGTAAAATTCCTTATAAAAGATACTTAAAAGAGAAAATGCGATAATAATCATTCCAATTGTAGAAAACAATCCTAAGATGATCTTTTCTAGAATTTCAATCCGATGATAAACTCAGTAATCCTCTAATCATTACTAATTAAAACCTTTTGTATTAAGAAGTTGAAACAATGGACTACCACAATAATCAATTGAAATTACATTAAAAGAAAAAATAAAAAAGAAAACAACATAAAATTAAAAAGTAAAATAGGGAAAAAAGATTTATTTTTTTAATTTACAATTATATTTTGGTTTTAGCTCTTTCATTGGCAATTTGTTCCGCCTTTTCGGAGAGCATAGCGCTTAAAATAAATACTATTGCTAATAAACCTGTAGCTACTAGCAATGGAGCCATTAAATTACCTCCTGGTAAGAGATCTTCTAATATCGGTATTCCTGATAAGAGAGATTCACCATAGACGTAGATACCACCAGCTCCTGCAACAACAGTCATACATACATAGCCAACCAAAATGGCCTCTGCATAAATAATCTGAACTACATAGTGTGAATCATACATTGAGCTCTGTCGTCTGATTGTAACAAAATAAAATCTTAATATACCAGCAAAAACAAATGCTTGAATTCCAACAATTGTCCATTGGGCTTTAAAGGATAGGACATCGTTACCTAAAACATTATTAAAACCTTGAAAGAAAGCCATAATATCAAATGGGGATTCATTAGCAACTTGTGATGCATCTAAAAAGCCAAAATAGGCACTTGCAAGAACGCCTGCTAGACCCACCACTCCTGTTATGGCTGCTACATAATCAAGTCTAGCAACGGTATCTGGATGAATAAATCTCTTTACTGGCTTTGGTATTAAATCTCTTTTATCTAAAAAACTTATCCAAAAAGCCAAAAATGTACAAATTGCTGTAACTGCCCAAGCTCCTAAGTGAAATATGATTGAAGGTGCGTGTAATACCATATTTAGGTCCTCCTATGATAAATGATCAATAGGTTAATCAAAATCAAATTAAAAAATAATCCAACACTGCCCCAAATTAAAATATCTTGTAAATGTTGAGCTTTTAAAACATCAATTGGTGTGGTTGATGTAGTTGAAGTACTTTGTGTAGTCTGAATTTGTAAGTTAGATGCAGAAAAATTTAATGTATAGAGTTCATTTGGATTTAAGGTTTTGTGCAGTTTGGAGCTAGCAAAACGAACATTTAAGGACATTGTTGGAGTAAATACAACATCTTTTCCAGTTGCATCATTCGTATTCATTGGTCTCATGATCTCTATATAAGTTAATCCTGTGCTACTATCAACAACTCTTTCAAAAGAAACAGCTTGTTGTGGATATGGAACTGGTGTTACTTCTCCAGCAAATTGAACGCCTCCATACCACGTATTACTTGGTGAAGATGTACCAAAGATCCAACCCATATTACCGTCTTTCATAGGCGAACCAGCAATTGCATTAAACTCAATACCTACCCATTGAATTGCATTTGTGTCATAAGCGAACAAAGCATACACATAATTTGAATCATGCAAGAATTGAACATATCCATTAGGGGTATTTCCACTAAAAGCAGGGACAGCCATCTTTGGTACCGAACTCCAAATTTGTGCTACGGCCTGATCTCCAATTACTATGTTTGGATTATCATAATTATAAACTGTTAAACTAGTTCCTGATTGACTTGTAGTAGCTGAAATTGCTGTTACATTACCCGAAAAACAGGATCCTATAAATAGAATTAAGAGAGAAAGCGAAATAATTATTTTCATAGTTCTCATACTTTTATTTCATCTCTTGGAAGTGTTTTGTATTTTTTTTATTGTTTAATTGCTAAAATTTAAATTTACTTAAAATTAAACATTTTAACCAAAGTTAACCAATTTTAGCAAAAAATAATTATTGTGTTATCTTGTTCTCAACTAGGGTATGATAAGGTTTTAACTTGTTTTGCTTAAGGATAAAAAAAGTTACTTAATTCATACTCAAAGATACTGGTTGTGTAAAATTATCTATTAAAATCTAGGATATATCATCTCAAAGGTTATTTAAGCTACGTCAGACATCATTAAGTCTCGTACAGAACTTGGTTTTTTTAATATTTTCTTTTTTGATTTTTCATTAATGAATAATTTTGCAATCCTTTTTCTTAATCAATCTCTAGTATAATCTTTTTTTTTCTCATTTTGTCAGTCAAAAACATTTTTTTATGCTTAATATATCTTAAAAAATTAGATAAGCTTACAGCTATTAGGTATTCCTTAAATAAACTACTAAATATTTGTTAGAAGATATATACACATGGCTCCTTTAAACACTTTATCGCCAAAAATCATTGGAATCTTGGTTATACCAGTAATTCTTTTAATTGCACTGGTATCTGCTCTTTATTTTATCCAAACACCTATTCCAGGAACTATGGATATAACTGTTCAAAAATTAGACGGTAAAAATTTACAAACCACATCTTTGAAAGGACATGTTCTTGTTATTGAATTTATGGCGACCTGGTGTCAATATTGTCAAGAAATTTCATCAAATATCAATCAGGTTGTCTCGAGTAAACAATTCCCAGATGTGATCTTTTTATCAGTATCAATTGATCCAACTCATGACACGCCAGCAGTGCTTACAGACTTTATTAATAATAATAAATTTACTCAAAACGCTTTAAATGGTAGTCAGTGGTTTTTTGCCAGAGATATGTCAGAACAATACACTTATTACGGAGTTTCAAATATTCCCGCTTCATTTTTAATAAGTAGAAATTCAGTTATCTTACAGCATCATACAGGTTATATAGATTATAATTTTATTGTTTCTTGGTTAAATAGCGCTAACTAATAAAATATTTTATTTTTAAAAGATTTTTTTCTTTTTTATTTAGATACAATATATTGTTTTATTTCTGAATAAATTTGTTTATTACGAAATCTTTTCCTCTTTGTTAGGCACTGGAACAAGATTAATAGGAAGTTTTTAATTTCCTTTATATTTTTTTATTAGAATAATAATTTATGGACATTTTAGGGTATAAATTATTATTTCATAAAAACGTTCAATAATATTTTAAAATTAATTAAAAATAATAAATTTATTAATAAAATGTGGGTTTAAAATGGTTTTCATCTCTGACTTCTTTATAACAGTTCCTTTAGAAATTATTTTCTTTTATTTTCTATATCGTAGCTTCAAATATACAGCGAAAGATATTTATCTGACTATTATGAATTTATCATTTTTCTTAGTTGACATATTGGTTTTGATAACTATTATCATTTCTGATTTGAGTTTATCGGTTAATGAGGAGGCCTGGTTGCTTGGTCTTTTTACTGGTCTTTCCTATTTAATTTTACCATGGTTTTTCTATTGGTTCATTGCAAATTTCAAAAATTATCAAAAAAATTCCAAAGAATTAATTTTCTCAAAGTTTCAATTATTTTCATTAATTGCACTCATTATTGTTGGTCTTCTTCCAATTTTGTTTCCAGATTTAATTACCTTAGCTCCTCAACCTAATGATTACAGTATTTTAAACTGGAATTATGGCTGGCAGATTGAAGTAGCAGAATTTCTGCTTTGGCTAGGTTTTGCTGTTATTTGTATTAACAAGCGTTTTGACACAAATAAATTACAAATTGAACCAAATATTTCTAAGCTTTTAAGTAGAATATTTGTTTCTGCTATTATTATTTTTTCAACCCCAGTATTTTTCGTATTAAGTACTGGTTTTATTCTACTTTCACTCTTTTTATATGTTGTAGGTTATTTGATTATATATACTGGATTACAGGGTTTACCAGTAGTCCAAAAGAATTGATCCTACAAGATAGCCAAGTTACAGTAAAGATTTTTTCTTTTATTTACATTTATTCAGTATTTATTTTACAATTCAAACATGCATGAATATTGAAGCTAAAAAAATTAATTCACTTCCGAATATAACTTGAATATATGGAAAAGTTGAAAATCTATCACCAGAATAAAAAAATATGACTTAATAGTTGCAAGTAACAGTTTTCTTTGGATGAACTGGGATACTTTCTTTCTTTTTTTAAAAAGATTATAGCGCGAAATGGATTTTTATGTTTTGTGACTATTGACATTCAAACTCCGTGGGATAGTGAATTGAAGAAAATAATTCAAACTTTTTCTTTAATTAAAGATAATAAAAGAATAGAAATTCATTCTTATCTTTAAGATAAAAGCTATTGAAAAATAACAACTTGATATGAGACTAAAACACTCAAGGTAAATCAAAAAGTTGCCGACTATATAAATTCTTTTCATTCTACCACAAGTCTGTCAGCAGAAGAAACATAATCTAATGATATTTCCTTATTTAACCAATCTATAAAAAGAATTAAAGTTCCTTTCATCTCAAAAGATTTTTTAGTTTTAGGAACAAGTTCAAGGATGTTTTTTAGTAGGCTTCTATAATCATTATGAGAAATTGTTGACTTATAATTTTTGAAAAATATTATTAGTACAATTTAATTTTGCTTAACCAAAAGTAAATCAGCATTTGGATAATGAGAGAAGTATTTAAACCTTGCAATCTAATGGGTTGTTTGATTCTGTTAGTAATTTCTCTCAAAAAAAATGATTTTAATCATTTTGTTCAATTATTATGATAAATTATTATTCAGATTCAAAAAGTGAAGTTATTTTTCAAATATTTAAAGAACTACTTTACTATACTTGGTAATATAAGTGCGCAAAGTCTTGCTTTTAGGAATTGGTAAAGAATTACGAGGAGATAGTAGCATTGCTATACTTATAGCAAAATACCTTGAGAGCCTTGATCTTCAAGTTTTTGACATAAAATATGAGCAGACTGGTTATTTTAATTTATTTGATTCTATAAAAAGCTATGACAAAGTAATTATCATTATTGTAACTAAAAAAGCCTTTGAAAATCCAGAATCTTTGAAAACATTAATTTATGAAAAAACTGAATTTATAGATAAATTCTCTAATTGTTCAGCACAAGAAAGATCAATGGCAGAAGAGCTGAAATTAGCTGAAGAATCAGTTCCTGATTTATTTCCTAAAGACATAAAATTTGTTATTATAGAAATTCCTTTCCAGAACAATTATTCCAATAGAATAACAAAGCATACAAAAATACTGGCTTCACACGCTATTGTAAAAATTTTTGCTATACTAGAGTCCTATTCAATAAAAATCTATCGTAAAGAAAGCATTAATGTGAAGTCGGCTGAGGAATTGGACATTTTTCTTTAAATTATTTTTTTCGAGCATAAAAACAAATAAATAGCTTGATGCGATGTACATCAACTCATGTTTGAAGCTAACCTCACTCAGCACTTATTCGAGAACATGTTAGTCATTCTCTCAAGAAATCGAAACCCATATGTTAAAACAATTAATCTTGGCTTTGGTCCTTTTGCAAACGTTGATTTTGAGAAAATGAATGTTTGTTGGGAAGATATGACTGATGAAACCTTTTTAGAAGAATCTATTCTTCACAAAAAAGACATTGACGGTTCTTACTTTTGTGAAAATTGCGAAAAGGAATATATTGTTTCCAAAAGTAAGTTAAACAATTATAATACTAATCAAGAAATATTTCTTTGTCCAGAATGCAATTCGTATAAAACGAAGATTACACGTGGGTTTGAGGTTATAATATTATCCATTGAGGTAGATCGAAGGGATTATCCAACCTAAACCTTTATTTCATGTTTGTACGTTTTTGAATACATCTTGATTTATCATGAAACAAGGCTATTTACTTGGATTAACGAATAGTACTTATTGTACTTTTTGTAAAATTGTTCGAAAAGAGGAACCTGCATTTATTGTCTTTGAAAATGAACAGTTTATTGTTTTTTTAGATAATAAGCCTATCTTTCCAGGCCATTGTCTCCTTATTCCTAAAAATCATATTGAGAATTTTGATAAATTACCAAAAGATCAAATTGGAGAGTTTTTTGAGCTTAGTCAAAAATTATCGAAAGCTGTTGAACTGAGTATGAATGCACAGGGAACATTTATTGCTATAAACAATAAAATAAGCCAATCTATTCCTCACTTACATATTCATGTGGTTCCTCGCCGTCATAAGGATGGATTGAAGGGGTTTTTTTGGCCGCGCAATTCTTATCAATCAATTGAACAAATAAAGCTGATTCAAGAGGCAATTAGCAAAACTATGATCCAGTTACTATAGCATAATGGATTATGGTTGATTTTACTTGATAATCACCAGCTGAGATTTACAGTTAATCCTTGAAAAACGAATAAAAATACATTAAATCAAATTTCAAAAAACATTATGGAATTAAAA
>DAHXPE010000010.1 GCA_027364495.1 Candidatus Heimdallarchaeota archaeon
ATTAATTTGGCATTAAAATGTCTATAAATAGAATAATTCAAAGAGTTTGGTTTTATGAAGTATTTTGTCGAAATACAAGACAATACGAGAGATGAACTCGTACATATATTAGAATTAGCCAAGTATATTAAATCACATCCACTCGAATTTAGTAATGCCTTGCATGGAAAAATCCTTGCTTCTCTTTTTTATGAACCTTCCACCCGAACACAATTATCTTTTCAGTCTGCTATGCTTCGTTTAGGTGGTCAATTCATAGGTTTTTCGGGAACTGGTGGTACCTCTGTTAAAAAAGGTGAAAGCCTTACTGATACTATTCATATGGTTTCAGCCTATGCTGATGCTATTGTTCTTCGTCACCCTTATAGAGGAAGTTCTAGATTAGCTGCTGAAGTAGCTGGAGATATTCCTGTCATATCAGCTGGAGCAGGAAGTCAAAGTCATCCTACACAGGCATTATTAGACCTTATGACTATTTGGGAGACTCAAGGAAGAGTTACTGATTTAAATATTGGTTTTACTGGTGATCTTCGATATTCAAGAACTATTCCATCATTACTAACAATTTTAGGCATCATGGGGCCTAATACTATTTCATTATTTTCTCATCCTTTACTAAAGCTTTCTGATTCCGCGAGAGATGATTTAGATAAAACTCCTCAGTTGAAATATACTGAATATTCGACTTTAGAAGAACATATGCATGAATTAGATGTTTTATATTTCACAAGGATCCAAAAAGAACGTTTCCCGGATGAAGACTTATATAAACAAGTCCATGGAGCATTTTCTTTTACCGATAAATATTTAGTTGGTGTTAAAGAAAACTTTGTTCTTCTCCATCCATTGCCACGGGTTGATGAGATTCCTTATTCTATGGACAAATCAAAACATGCAAAGTATTTTCAACAAGCTAAAAACGGTGTTTTTGTAAGAATGGCTCTTTTACTCACTTTATTAGCTCCCGAACGATTAGAAGACTTTAATTTTCCAAAAAATTTAGATTTAGGAGTTGAATAAAAATGTCAAAAAGTGATATGATTGTTGATAGGATTGAAAATGGAATTGTAATTGATCATATGGATCCAGGGAAAAGCCTGATTGTTATGGATTTGCTAAATTTAGCAGGACATGATTTCCTAAACAGCAATAGAGTTATAGCAGTCGCTATGAATGTTCGATCAAGTCAAAAAGGGAAAAAGGATGTCTTAAAGATATCAGATTTTGAATTACCTGCTTCATTAAAAGAAAAATTGGGACTGGTGATACCAGAGGCAACCTTAAATATTATAAAAAATTTTGAAGTGATTGAGAAAGCTCAATTTAACCTACCAACAAATATAATAGGTCTTAATTGTCCAAGTGATACCTGTATAACGAATTTACGCGAAGATGTTGAGAAAAAATTTTTTGTTCAAAAATCAAATTCCCATACTTCCTCTGTTACATTAAAGTGTAAATTCTGTGATCAATCATTTAATATTGATTCGTTCCTTGCCAATTGGAAATTTATGTGGAGCTGAGAATTGACCCTCTATTCATATATAATTCAAAATAAAATAGTAAAAACACTTCCAAATTCTTGGGTAGAATATTTAGGAGACCCAATCTTTTCTTCATTCGCTACAATCCTACCTTTTAATCAAAATTCCTCTATAAAATATGCAGGTATGAACTTTAAAGCTCCTTGGGGATTTGCATCAGGATGGGCAGATTCATACAGAAAAATGAACGTTATCTCCTCTCTAGGAGCAGGAGCAGTAATTTCGAAAACAATAACATTTCATCCCAGAAAAGGGAATCCTTTTCCAAGGTTTGTTCGATGGAAAAATCACATTATTAATTCCATGGGTCTCCCAAATCATGGTCTAGCTTGGTGGATTGAAGAACTAGAAAAACAACAAAATATACCAAAAAACTTCATTTTTTCTGTTAGAGGAGATACTGCACATGAATGGCGTCTATTAACTAGCAAAATTGGACAATTTACAGATACCATAGAATTAAATTTTTCTTGCCCAAATGTTGAAGCTGGAATCATCGATATTTCAAAATCTATGGATCTTTTAGCATATATACGTAAATCGACCGAAAAAAATTTGTTCTTGAAAATTAGTCCCGAGTATAAAACTCAGGCAATTCTTGATTTAATAACAGAAACTAAGGAAAAGGGATTAGTGGATGGAATTACATGTTTTAATACTTTTCCAGTTCAATATGATTATTTAGGTAATCCATTGAAGATTGGAGGTCTCTCTGGTGCTCCTCTACGGAATAAATTATTTTCCACTATAAAAGAAATAAGAAAAATTTATCATAATTCCAATGAGTTGCCAATTTTCGGTTTAGGTGGGATTTGGACAGCTCAAGATGCTCTGAAATTACTTAAAAAATACGATTCATTCCCCTTTGTTTTAACAGCTGTTCTTATACAAGGACCTTTTATATATAGAAATTGGACAACGCAAATTCGTTCTTCAAACTTTTTTTGAACTATGCACTATTTTATATAACCTAAGGTTATAAATAACTCAAGGTTATAAAATAAATCTTTAAAGATAATTAACCGTTAATTTAAAAAATATAAATTCTTTATATATTTAAAATATACTAAAAGGAAGGAACAAATTTGAATCCTGAAAAACACAAAGTAATTATTGTAGGAGCTGGACCAGCAGGTTTAACAGCTGCTATTTATGCTGGAAGGGCTAATTTAAATCCTTTAGTAGCAGCTGGAGAAGTTTTAGCTACTGAGATGCCAGGTGGTCAATTGATGATTACCACTGAAGTAGAGAATTATCCTGGTTTTCCTGAAGGAATTCAAGGACCTGAATTAATGGAAAAATTTATGGAACAGGCTAAAAAATTCGGTGCAACTATTGTAGAAGAATATGCAACGGAATTTGACCTTCCCCAAGGTGGACCCTTCAAAGTTAAAGTTGGTGATACTTGGCACGAAACTGAAGCTGTAATAATAGCAACTGGTGCTTCAGCTCGATGGTTAAATGCTCCTAATGAACAAAAATATAGAAATAATGGTATTAGTGCCTGTGCAACATGTGATGGGCCATTACCAGTTTTTCGTAACAAACATATTTTTGTCGTCGGTGGTGGAGATTCAGCTATTGAAGAAGCCTTGTTCCTTACAAGATTTGCCAGCCAAGTTTCTATCATTCATCGACGAGATGAATTACGTGCATCAAAAATTATGCAGAAACGAGCTTTAGAACATCCTAAAATAGATATTAGATGGAATTCAGTTATCGATGAATATAAAGGAGATAAGTTTTTAGAAAAAATAGTTTTAAAAAATATTAAAACTAACGAAGTTATCGAAGAGAAGCTTGGTGGATTATTTATGGCTATCGGCCACCAGCCAAACGATAAATATCTTCAAAATTCCGGTCTTGATCGTGAAGACGGATATGTAAAGGTTCATGATCATGTTTTGACTAATATTGAAGGTGTATTTGCAGCTGGAGACATTCATGATACTCATTATCGACAAGCAATTACAGCCGCTGGTTTTGGTGCTATGGCTGCTATAACCGCTGAGCGTTGGGTCGAAGCAAAAAATTCCTAAGTTTATTTTCTCCTGTTTGATCTAATTTACTCTTATTTTTTATTATCTTTTATTTCAGAAATTTTAGCTTTGCAAAAAGATATTCTTATGAATATTGAAGGCGTATTTGCTGCCGTTGTTATTGTCGCTTAAAAATACAAAATAATTTTTAGCAATAGTGATAATCACAAAGCAATCAGATAAAATCGCCAAGAAAAGAAAGGGTCAAAATCTAAATCAACGGCATATTCAAAGAATATCTATTTATTTATTGACCGTTAAATTAATTTCTCTTAAAATAAGCTCATTAAAGCCATTTTTAAGTTCTTTCATGAATTCGACAGAGAACGAATCTTTATCCGAAATTGGTCCTAACATTCGATTCAGGTATTTTTCAATTTCTATACGATTATAATATAACGATTCCAGTTCCTTGTGGTAGCTAAACGCAATTAAAAGATAAGAATGCTTTTCTGATGAAAAAACTTTGGAATAAACAATACTATTAAACTGTATAAAATCCGGTGTTGGAAGGACAAATAATCCTTCATTATATCTATTTCCTTGGCCTAGAGATGAACTGAATAATAGTCCCATTGTTAAAGGATCGACCAAGGATTGTGTTTGAAATTCTGATGGAATTGATTCAACAAAGATGATATGATGCTGGGTCTCTTCTATTGCAAAGACACTTAAATAATAAGGCTCTAATTCATGGACAAGCTCATCTGTTAATTGAAGCTTTTTTCCGGTTGTTAATCGAATATATTTTATCAAAACATCTTTGGATATTGTCGATGCATCTAGAATTGATGCTGTTAAAAGCTTTCTTTTTTCTAATAATTCATTTTTTAATGCCAGAATCTGGCTTTTAAAATAATTTAAATTCTTTTCTTCAGCAATCGCTAAAGCATCATCTATCGTATACAGTGCTTGATTAAATTCCAATAATAGCCCATTAATTTTCGCTTTTATTATTAAAGATCTAATTTGATAAACGAAATGTGAAGTTTGAGCAGATTGCTGTAGAACTCGCTCACATTCCTTTAGACCATTTTTTAATTCAGTTACATCGTTTGATAATAACGCAATTTCAGCTAAATACAAAGAACATTGAATTGATTCGCTGTGCTGATTATTCATATCAGCTGTTGACCTGGTAAAAATAAATAATTGTTTTGCATCATTAAGTTGCTCTGTTAATATTAAAAATTTGGCTTTTCTTATGTTTACAAGTAGCATTTCCCTTCCACTATCATGATGCATCGCGTAATGCTCCGCCATTTTAATATATTCTTCGGATAAAATTAAATTGTTTTCTGTAAGCAGTAAATCAATGCACCAGCATATTTTCTCGACTAATTCTTTATGTGAACCTGATTTGTCATACATTTGTAAACTTAAAGTATAAGTTTCTCCAGCTTTGACAAAATCTCCTGATTCACCTAATATTCTAGCTATGTTTCCTAAACCAATTGCTTGTTCTTGTAATGAATTAGTCTCGATTTGATGTATCGCAAGACCTCTATTTAACAAAGAGAGTGATTTGGCATAATTCCCTTGCTCAGCTTCAAATAAACCTATATTATTATAAATATTAGACAATTCAAAAGGATTAAATAGCTTAGACTCATTTTTTTGCAATTTTTCTTCTAGTTGTTGAGAAAAATCTTGGGCAAGCTCATATTCCCCAATGGTTCGGTAAATTAAACATTGATTATTTAAAATAGTAAGGTCAATTTCTTCTCGAAGCTCGGTTGATAAATCTTTCGTTAATGAAAGACACCGAACCATATACATAATGGCATCTTGATAATTTCCTAAATTAAAGTTTAAATAGGCACGTAAATTCAAAAGTAAAATTTCATAGAAATTTTTTGACTGAAAGTCCATTAAGAATTTAAGATGACTTGAAAAACTGTCATTGATATGGTCTAACGCTCGGTTATAATTACCGTTATAGAGTTCATAATTGCAAAGCATGATGTTAAATTGAATCTCTTTCTCTAGAAGACCTAAACCTTTTAAATCTTCTAAATTAAGTAACATTCGTATTTCAACAATAATATGATCATAATCTATTTCTGTGTCGATAGTGTTAAATTGGATGCAAAGATCAAAATATGAAAGTAAACCAATTAATTTATAATAATAGTATTCATTTTCTGTGCATTTTTGAATAATTATTTCATTGAGTTTTTGAGCTTCGATATAATCATGAAAAATTTCTTTGTTAAAAAAAGCTTTTATAATAAGAATTTCTATTTCTTCTTCCATAGATAAGGATTGAATTAATTCTATTCCAGTCTTAAATTTTTCTTTGTTAATGTTATGAAAATCAAAGGTCGAAATAAAATCCTTTAACTGTTTAGAATTTATTAGAATCTTATCTAGCTGATACAATTAGTCTCAACAACGTTTGGGCTACAAAATCGATAAATTAGGTACAAGTAGGATAAAAATTTTAATAATTAAATATTTTCATGTAAGAATTTTGAAACTTCGATAAATAAAAATGGTTTTTTATAAAAATTATGAAAATTTGCAAACAGATTAAATATATCATATTAATACTAAAACTCGACTAAAAAACAAATGATTTGCCTTTTACCTGTTGTAAAATTTGCAAATTGTATTTTAATTAGAATTATGTTTCATAAAAATTAGTAAATTAAATG
>DAHXPE010000114.1 GCA_027364495.1 Candidatus Heimdallarchaeota archaeon
CCTCCAATAATAATTGCGTCAAATAGCTCCATGATGGTCAGTACATTTTTATTTGAATCTAATTATTGAAAAAATAGAAAATTAAAATGTTTTTAGATTCATCTTTTTTAGCACTATAGTTTTAATTTAGTTTTTTTTTCAAATATTCTTGTTTTGAAAGTTCATAAGCATAATCAGGATTTGTGTAAATATCTATAACTTTTCCTTTCCTATAACTTGAATAAGTGACAAAATTTCCCTCAGTATATTCGTAATATTGATTTTCTCCAACAATATAAAAATGATAAAACGAAAAGACTATTAATGGTAAATAGAGAAGGAAAATAACAATTCCATTTGCAACAAAAGGTTGCATTACACTCTGTAAGATTCTTGTTGATAAATTCATATAATATTGTGGTTTACCAACCGTTACTATTTCTGGCCTTAAACATGTTATTAGTAATAGAAGAGTAGGATAAACTATTGAATTTATTTTAATGAAATTACCTTCAGCAATGGTTTCAGGCTTCTTATACAAAAAGAAATAAATAAAATGAGCTAGAATCAAAACACCAAATAGAATAATCCATCGATATTCATAATAGTATAAAGTAAAAATTGTAATGTAATTTGAACCAGAATAAAATCCATTAATAAATATTGTATAATCAATAAGAGAAATTAATGTAACCAAAACAAATATTATATTAAATTTTGATTGTAAAGTGAATTTTGCATATCTACTAAAATCAAACATATTTCGGCTTTCTTTAAATTCTTTTTTAGATCTTTGTTTTAATTTATCAGATTTTATCCAGTCAACATAGTTTGTATTTGATCTTCGTTTAAATTTATCAGATTTTACCCAGTCATCATAGTTTGTTATGTTCCAAGTTTTTGCATTAAAATAGTCTGTCGTGGTTGGAAAATTACCTTTTTTCACCTCATCAAAATATTTTAATTCATAAGGATAAGTCAACCTTAAATCTTTTGACTTCAAAAAATCATCTTGACTAGTAAATCCGGCTGAAAGACCAGCTATGAAATCAGTATCCTTTTGAAATTTCTCTTCTTTCCATATTGTAAACTCCTTTGAAGTAGTTAGATTCCATTTACCATCAAGTTTCAGCATTAAAGGAAAAATAAACAATCCATGGATAATAACTTCAACAAGTATGAATGCTTGCATAAAATTAAGGTTACTTTGAAGAGATACATTTGTAGTTTGAATTTCTATTAGCAAATCATAAAAATAAACAATAACGAGTGCATAGATAAATAGTAAAGGATATATGTAGAAATTCCTTTTAATTACAAGGAATTGATGTAGGTCTTTTGGAGGTTCTACTTTTGAATAATAAAAAATATAAGAAATAAAAAATATGACATTAAATTTAAGCCAAATTTCTAGGAATTTTAAATTTGTTGGGCCCATAAAGGTTAATAAAAAGTTACTAATTGGATTATTGAAAACAAAAAATCCAAAAACCATGTGAGAATAGCCATATTCAATTTCTGCCCAAATGATATAGACAATAAAAAGCAAATAAAAAATATTGTATTTTTGTTTAGCGAAATCAAGGAAATCATTAATAGCAAAATATTTCATAAACAAATTAGCCTCTTAATAAGAACAAAAAAAATTCTTTTTAAAAAAAATTGTATTAATGCATTATATTCTAAACTGTTTAGTAAAATTTCAGAGAAATGAAAATTTATAAAATGCATTAATGAGATTAACAATATGAGCGCCGTTTCAAAATTAAAGTTTGTTAGTCTTTTAACATTTTTTATCGTTGTTTTTCTCTTAATTTTTGGTAATATTGCGACAGCTTCAGGCTATTCATCATATTTTACAGCAAATTTAACGGATAGTAATAATTCTAACGGTAGTAATGTTTTGAATAACATTGCTGTTTCAAATCCCACCTTAAACTTGAAGGATCAATTTCTAAAATCTTATCAATCAATTCATGAATTTACAGCAAATAAAGGCCAGATAACCGATCAAGCCATTAAATACTATTTCACGGGTAATGGGCTTTTTATTGGCTTTTTAGATAGTAAAATACTTTTTTCATATTCTGATCACACTGGATTACAAACTTTTAAATTTAATGTTACTTTTAAAGACTCAAATAATGTAGTACCAACTGCTGTCAACGAAAATAAACCACTCATTAATATTTTCGAAGGTAGTAATGCTTATACTGGTATCACCTCATACAATCAAATTATATATTATAATATTTATAACAATATAGATTTACGGTTTTATTTTACAGCCAATGGTATTAAATATGAATTTATTAGTCATAATGGAAATATACAGCAAATTCGGTTAATATTTTCAAAAAATCTTAGTTTACAAGTCTCTACCTCAAATGTTAATATTGTTTCAGGGCAAAATAGTTTCAATTTTGATTCTAATCTTACTGTTTTTGATGAAAATACAAATTCCATTCTTCAATCAAGTTTTGTACAGTCTTCTACCAATTCATATGGGTATGCTGTTCAAATATCAAGCTCCTCAACTGACACAATTTTAATTGATCCAATATTGTTTAGTAAAATACTAGTTCCATCGAATACACTTGATTTTCTAGATCAAAATATAGGAAACGAAATCAAGGTTGATGCTCTTGGTAATATTTATGTTATTGGCCAGGCTTCGTCACCAAGTTTTGATATGGTAAACTCTTACAATAGTACATTTGGCGGTGGTTATAGTGATGCCTTTATTATGAAATTTGATAAAAACTGGAATTTATTATTTAGTACATTTGTAGGAGGAGATCAAATGGATATTGCCGAATCAATATACATAGGTTCAAATTATAATATTTATGTGAGTGGCACAACATTATCACCAAATTTCCCTGTCACAAATACATTTGGTAATGCACGTGCTTTGGCTCCAATAACTGTTGATAATTATACTACTTACAATCCCAATATTTTTTTCCTGAAATTGTCTTCTGATGGTAAAAATCTATTATTTAGCTCTATAATTGGTGGTGAAGGCCTCGATACATATTCTCAAATTTTATTAGACAACAATAATGATATAATATTAGCGGGTATAACTGAATCAAATGATTTTCCTTATATGACTAACGATCCGAGTTTGAACCAACTTAGTCAACCTCTTGGTAATGTTTCTAATTATTTCTTAGCCAAATTTTCACCAAATGGAAGTAAGTTATTACAATGCTCATTATTACAAAGCACTGACGCTTTTTCTCCATTATATATGAGGTTAAGCGCAAATAATACTTTAGTAATTGCAAGTGATGGATTTGGAAACCTTACAACAACATCTAATGCTTTAAATCGAACTCCAAACGGATTTCTTGATGTTTTCTTATTACGAATCAATTTAACAAATTTCCAATTAATATATGATACCTTTTTAGGTGGAAATGATCAGGATAAGGTTAATGGGTTATATATTGACCAAAATGGTAATATTTATATAACTGGACAGACACAATCAACAAATTTCCCGACAACAGCTAATGCCTTTGATCGTAGTTATCAATCAGGATGGGGATGGCAGGGATTTGTTACTAAATTAAATCCAGAGGCCACAAAAATTCTTGCTAGTACGTATATAGGAGGAAGTAAAAATGATATTCTGACTGGAATTGTTGTCGATTCTTCTGGCTCGGTATATGTTACTGGGGATTCCCAATCTAAAAATTATCCGACAACAGCAAATGCAATGGTATCTAATAGCTGGGGCAAGAATTTAATTGTGATAACTAAATTTAGTCCAGACCTTCATTTCTTATACTATAGTTCATATCTTGGTGGATCATCAGGCGATTTTGCGAATAGTATGGATATAAATGCTAAAGATCAGTTGTTTATTACTGGTTATACATCTTCAACTGATTTTCCAAGTTTTTTTAGACTGAACCAAACTTTAATCGCTCCACAAGCATTTGTACTGGAGTTTTTTGATATTCCATCAGATGATTTGAAATATGAATATACATTACCAGTATCACATCCGGATGCAATTGCAATCTTTTTGATTAATTATGTATATCTCATTATATTAGTACCGATAGCAATTCTTTACTTTATTTCAGTTATAAAGAAAAGAATGTTGAAATAATCTAAAAAGGATATAAATTAAAAACAAAACATTAAATCAATCCTAAACTGGTAAATTTTCTTTAAATAATTCTTTTTGTTTTAATTTAAAATTGAATAAAAGAAAATTCTATTCTGTCTGATGTAGGGGATTCTTCTAAAACTCCTATTATAACATCCGGGAATAATTCTTTAATTTCTTCAGCAAATTCCTCTAGAAATTCCGGCTCAGTTAATAATTGGTTTTTCTTGTAATCAATTGTTATTCTTTCTGACGGAATCTCAAATGTTTTAATAAAATCAAGTCGTAATTGTTCCAGATCAAGTAAAAATTCTAATTCTTTGTTATTCGGATCATTTTGATTAGTAAACTTTATTGTTCCTCTCATAAGAAGACCTTTATCGGC
>DAHXPE010000117.1 GCA_027364495.1 Candidatus Heimdallarchaeota archaeon
CCTAGAAATAAATTTTTTAACTTAAATTATCTATTTTTAATCAATAAATCATAAATTATTATAATTAACAATTTATTTTTTAAAAACAAACTGAAAGTATTTTTGAAAGTATTTTTCTGGGGAGGTTTTTAAAAGTAGTTAAGCCTTGATTTTTACAACTACAAATTGCGATATTTTTTTAAATCTAATTATTCTTTTTGCTTTGAAATAATTGTCTTTACAAATTCTCGAATCCAAAGTTCATTTGAATCACGTAATCTATAAAGATCTGTGCTTTCTAAGTTTTTAAGTTCAATAATAGTTTTTGGTATCATAAAATCTCCATCAGGAGTATCAATGATGTACAAATCTTTAAGACTACTTAATTTTCCTATCAATTCAGGAATATATTCGATAGGATTATAAGTCAGGTCCAAATATTCCAATTTTTTCCATTTCTCCAAATTTTCGGGTAACCGTTTTATTTTATTGTGAGACAAATCCAAATATCGTAAATTTTGTAAATTGGTTAATGATCCTGATACGTCTTTAATATTAGTGTCTCGAACTGTTATTTTCTCTATATTCTCACACCAACCAATATTAGCGGGTAATTTTTTAATAGTGTAATTTTCAGTGACAATCAACTCTTTTAACTTTGATAGCTTATTAATAGAATCTGGTAACGTAAAATTTGTTTCATATAAATGCAATATTTCCAGATTATTCAGATTTGTCAGACATTCTGGTAATTGTGAAATTTTTGAATAACATCGTTGAAATAACAAGCTTTTGAGTTTTTGAAGTTCTCCAAATGAATTCGGAAATATTGGATCAGCTTCCTGAGTGTTGTATATTGATATCTCTAAGTTTTCTAATTGTTTTAATTGTGAGATACAGGATGGAATCTTTTCAATGCCATTTTTATTCAAATAAGCTTCTTTTAGATTTACTAATGAACATATATTGTCTATATTTCTTAGGCCACAATTTTTCATTTCTAATGTTTCTAAGTCTTTAAGATATTTCAATGAATCTGGGATTTTTTCCAAATAAGTACGATCTAATTTCAGTTTTGTAATTTGTGAAACATTTTCAAATCCATTTAATTCAATTGGAGTTTCTGATTTAGGCTTGTTGCTATAAATGACTAATTCTTTGAGATTTTCGAGGTTTCTCAGACATTTGGGTATTTCTGAAAAGTTATTTAACGAAATATTTAAATATTGAAGATCGCTCATTTCTTGAATTTCATCGGGAATGGTTGTTAAATTTGATTCAATGGTTACTTTTTTGACTTCTGGAAAAGCCATAAAGATTTTTGGTAATTTTTCAAAGGTGATACCGGATAGATCAATTTCAGTAATCTTGGAATTCTCATAAAAAACTCTACTTTTTGGTAAAAGACCCTTTATTTTCACCAATATACCCATCTTTTAGGATTGAATTTAATGATTTAAAAATTAATAGTTTTATTTTTAATTTATTTTTTTTGTCAAATCTTATTTTTTTAATTAATTTAATGCTTTAAATTCATAAAATTGAATATTTTCATTCCCATTGACCATAATACTTCTTAATTTATTTCTTAATTCTACATACATTTGATCATATTCTGCTCTATTATAGACGTCATAAAAGGTTCTATCGTTTCCAAATAAGGAATAGACTTTAAAACTTGTATCAATAAATCGTTTCTGAACATTATTTTGAAATTTTTGATAGTCTTACCACAAGCAGTACATGGATTTCTTTCAGTAAATAATTCAGCTGAAAAACTAATGCCTCTAGTCATGGAGTCATTTATATAATCGGAATTTCTACCTATTTTTGTTTCAAAATAATCAAAAATATCATAATTTCTTGATAAATAGCCATTATTTATTATCATTTTCTGAGTAGAATAAGTCATTAAAAGGTTTAACTAATGCTCTTCCTTAAAGCCAAATAATCATGTATACTCAACATATTATAAATGAAATCAAAGTGTGAAAAAGAAGGTTGTTCCTCTACCATATTCACTTGATGTCCAAATAGTTCCACCATGACGAGTTATAATTTTTTTAACTAATGCTAAACCAATTCCACTTCCGGGATATTCCTGTTCATTATGTAGTCGCACAAACGGGTGAAACAATTTATTTGAATTTTTCATATCAAAACCAATTCCATTATCTCGAATGAAATAGACAATTTTTTCTGATTCATTTTTAAAATAGTCAACTTTAATAATTGGTTCTTCAGTTTTAGAAGAATATTTTAAGGCATTTGAAAGCAAATTCACCCAAACAATTTCAAGTAAAGACGGATCACAATAAGAACATGGAAATGTATCATTGAGAATAAATTTAAGATTAGTATTGTTTTTATAATCAAAAATTTGGTTATATGCTTTCTCAATAACATTTTTCATATTTACATCTATTTTATTAACTTCCTGATTTCCAATTTTAAAAAAATTCAACAGTAAAGCAATTAGATTGTCCATAGCTTTTGATTTATCATCGATTTTTGTTGCTAAATTTTCAATTTCTTGCTGTGTAACATCATTTTCTGTAAGTAAATTAGTAAACATCCTTATTGATTGCAAAGGAATTCTTAAATCATGAGACACCGAATAACTGAAAAATTCTAGGTCTTTATTTGCCTCATTTAGTTGATAGGTCTTTTCTTTCACTAAATTTTCAACTGTTACATTTTTATCCATCAACTTATGTATCAAATTATTTCTTTCATCTACAATGATACCAATAATTAGTGAAACACAAGCCAATGAAAATACAAAAACCTGAAATTCAATTAAAGCTGTATTTAAGGTAATAAATTTCAATACAATCAAAGATTGAAATATAATTAAATCTTCAGCTAATACTGCACCTTTTAATCCAAATAGTAGAGCAATTACAGTCAATGGAATAAAAAATAAGAAAAGCAAAGTAGTTAAGTTTTTTTGAATCGATCCGTAAACGATAATTGTAAAAATAGTAATTATTGAAAACAAAAAGAAGGCTTCAACTATTTTCTTCTTATTTAATTGTACCAGTAAGAGCCTATTCCAATAATCATCTAGTGGAGGAAAAATAAAAAGAAGGAGTAAAGGACTAATAGAATAAATTCCTACTATATCCCCTATAAACCAGGTAAACGCGAAAGAAATAAAGAATCGAAAGGAACCATTCTTAAATACTAAGATTGCAAAGCCCATGGTTACTGCTAATCCTATTGCACTAATTGCAGTCACTAAAAGAAAAGAAAGAACATCTCTCATTTTTTGAAATTGAGGATTGATCTTAATAGAACGCTTTAGAATTTCAATTGCTCCACCATACCAAATTATTGTAGCTAAGGGTAGAATAATAATATTCCAGAGAGGTCGCCCGTGCTGAATTGCTCGAAAGAAAGTATCAATACCCAATAAAAGCATAATCCACGGTCCAGTATATAATGAAAATGCAATTGCAATTCCTGCACTGGGGAAGAAAGCCGTTGCTGGTGTGGATACATTGGTTTGGATATTAAAAATTGAAAACGTTAAATCTGTCGATAAATAATCTATTAAAACGTAAATAACGCCGATTATTATGTTAGACATTTTAATTTTAATTGTTAAACCCTTCAATTGCTAATTCGATTGCTAATGCTTAGCACTTTTTTCTTGTATCAATACTTTTCTATAATCACTTTTAAGAATTATTCAATTAATGCTGTTATTTAAGTTCAAAAATTGAAAGATATTTTCCGTTTGTAGTTCCCTTAGTAGAATTCATCATACAAAAAATCAAAAAGAACGAATTGCTAATTTAGAAACAGCTTGTCTTATAAGAACAGGAGTAGAAATGACTATAACACAAAAAAAGAGAAAAAATCTTTAAAAGATTTAACTAATGCTCTTCCTTACAGCCAAATAATCATATATACTCAACGTATTATAAATGAAATCATAATGTGAAAAAGAAGGTTGTTCCTCTACCATATTCACTTGATGCCCATATAGTTCCACCATGACGTGTTATAATTTTTTTAACTAATGCTAAACCAATTCCGTTTCCGGGATATTCCTGTTCATTATGTAATCGCACAAACGGGTGAAACAATTTATTTGAATTTTTTATATCAAAACCAATTCCATTATCTTGAATGAAATAGACAATTTTTTCTGATTCATTTTTAAAATAGTCAACTTTAATAATTGGTTCTTCGGTTTTAGAAGAATATTTTAAGGCATTTGAAAGTAAATTCACCCAAACAATTTCAAGTAAAGACGGATCACAATAAGAAGATGGAAATGAATCATTGAGAATAAATTTAAGACTAGTATTGTTTTTATAATCAAAAATTTGGTTATATGCTTTCTCAATAACATTTTTCATATTTACATCTATTTTATTAACATCCTGATTTCCAATTTTAAAAAAATTCAACAGTAAAGCAATTAAATTGTCCATAGCTTTTGATTTATCATCGATTTTTGTTGCTAAATTTTCAATTTCTTGCTGTGTAACATCATTTTTTGTAAGTAAATTAGTAAACATCGTTATTGATTGCAAAGGAATTCTTAAATCATGAGACACTGAGTAACTGAAAAATTCCAGGTCTTTATTTGCCTCATTTAGTTGATAGGTCTTTTCTTTCACTAAATTTTCAACAGTTACATTTTTATCCATCAACTTGTGTATCAAATCATTTCTTTCATCAACAATGATACCAATAATTAGTGAAACGCAAGCCAATGAAAATACAAAAACCTGAAATTCAATTAAAGCTGTATTTAAGGTAATGAATTTCAATACAATCAAAGATTGAAGTATAATTAAATCTTCAGCTAATACTGCACCTTTTAATCCAAATAGTAGAGCAATTACAGTTAAAGGAATAAAAAATAAGAAAAGTAAAGTAGCCAAGTTATTTTGAATCGATCCGTAAACGATAATTGTAAAAATAGTGATTATTGAAAACAAAAAGAAGGTTTCAACAATTTTCCTCTTATTTAATTGCACCAGAAACCGCTTATTCCAATAATCATCTAGTAGAGGAAAAATAAAAAGAAGGAGTAAAGGACTAATTGAATAAATTCCTACTATATCCCCTATAAACCAGGTAAACGCGAAAGAAATAAAGAATTGGAAGGAACCATTCTCAAATACTACCATTGCAAGCCCCATGGTTACTGCTAATCCTATTGCACCAATTGCAGTTACTAAAAGAAAGGAAAAAATATCTTTCATTTTTTGAAAGTGAGGATTAATCTTAATAGAACGCTTTAGAATTTCAATTGCTCCACCATACCAAATTATTGTAGCTAAGGGTAGAATGATAATATTCCAGAGGGGTCGTCCGTGCTGGATTGTTTGGAAGAAAGTATCAATGCCCAATAAAAGCATAATCCACGATCCAGTATATAATGAAAATGCAATTGCAATTCCTGCGCTAGGGAAGAAAGCCGTTGCTGGTGTGGATACATTGGTTTGGAGATTAAAAATTACAAATGTTAAATCTGTCGTTAAATAATCTATTATAACGTAAATAACACCAATTAATATATTAGACATTTTAATTTTAATTGTTAAACCCAGCAATTGTTAATTCGATTGTGAATGCTTAATACTTTTTTGTGGTATCAATACTTTGCTATAATCTTTTTTTAGTATTATTTAATAAAGGTTGTTAATTAAGTTCAAAAATTGAAAGATATTTTCTGTTTGTAGTTTCCTTAGTAGAATTCATCATACAAAAAATCAAAAAGAACGAATTGTTAATTTAGAAAAAGCTTATCTTACAAGAACAGGAGTAGAAAAAACCATAAGACAAAAAAAGGGAAAAAAATCTTTAAAAGATTTAACTTATAATTCCTCATGGCTATTTTATGAATTCTTTATATTGATATCGTCCTTTTGTTAATAATAACCTAGTACAATTAATATACTTTATCAAATCAAAAGCGAAAATAGTATAGGGAGAAAATGTAACTTTTTATAAGTTCAAATGTACTACATTAGGTTTTCCTAATACGTTTTTTCTAGGCAGGTTAAAATTTTACTACAAAAATAAATTTACTCGAAATATAAAAATAATTTGAGGTATTTTTTTGTCAAAGAACCCAAATTTAATCATTGAAGAAGAAAATGAAAATAAAGATCATAAGGAACATAAATTCAATTTTAATTGGAAGGATTCAACAATAGCATTACATGCTGGAGAAGAAATTAAGTATGGAGATGCTCATAATACCCCTATTTTTGCAACTTCGACCTTTAGTTTTCCCAATGCAGATATTGGAGCCAAAAGATTTGCTGGTGAGGATAATGGTTTTATTTATACACGGCTTGGAAATCCAACTGTTGTTGCTTCTGAGAAAAAAATAGCATATTTAGAGGGGAAAGAGTTAATTAGGCGTGGCGAAAAAATTGAAGGTCATGCGTTTAGCACTGGAATGGGTGCTATTTCGTCTGTAATATTAGGATTAGTAAGTTCAGGAGACGAAATAATATCCACAAGTCCTGTTTATGGTGGATCGACCTACTTATTTGATGGAATCTTGAAAGATCTAAATGTAAAGACAACATTTATTAAAACATCTGGTGACAAGGGAATTGAAAGTACCAAAAAGGCACTGACACCTAATTCGAAAGTTCTATATTTAGAAACACCAGCTAATCCCAATCTTTGTTTAAGTGATATTCAAGAATTGTCTAAAATTGCTCATGAACAAAATGTCAAAGTTGTTGTAGATAATACTTTTGCATCCCCAGTTATTCAAAGACCTTTGGAATTAGGGGCTGATGTAGTAGTGCATTCAACAACAAAGTACCTGAACGGACATGGAACTACAACAAGTGGTATGGCTGTTCTTCATAATATTTCTGATTCTCTAAACAAAATTACATTTGTCAAGAAAAACATGGGAGCTACTCAGTCACCTTTCGATGCATTTTTAGTTTTAAATGGTATGAAGACACTTCCTTTACGAATGAAACAACATTCTGAAAATGCCCAAATAATAGCAGAATATTTACTTGATCATCCAAAAGTGCAGGAGGTATACTATCCGGGGTTACGTAATCATCAAGATTATAAAATAGCTCAAAAACAAATGAAAGGAATGTATGGTGGTATGGTATCCATTGAGTTGAAAGGTGGAATATCAGCTGGAAAAACATTAATGAATAATGTTGAGGTATTTACCCTTGCTGTTTCTCTAGGTACTGTTGATTCACTTATAGAACACCCCCGATCTATGACTCATGCAAAAGTTTCACCAGAAAACTGTTTAAAAGGTGGAATAACTGATGGCTTAGTTAGAATATCAGTTGGATTAGAAGATGTTAACGATCTAATTGAAGATTTATCTCAAGCATTAGCTAAAATAACATAAAATTCCTTAGACTCTTTTTTTTATGCATTTTTTTATCGAATTCAAAAAGGGGAGAATATTAAATAAAATAATTCTACAATTCTAAATCATTATTTAGTTCAAAAGCTCTTGAAACACTTGACAAGATGGTAATCATTGGATTTACGCCTAAAGCTGTTGGTATAGTGCTACCATCAGCTATATAGATACCAGGATAATCATGCATTTCCATAGTTGGTCCTACTACACTTAATTGAGGATCTATACCCATTCTGGCCGTTCCTAAAGGATGAGCACTAAATATAGATAATTGGTTAGGACCATTTTTTAATTTTTGAAGATTTTTTATATCTTCCGGTGAGGAAAGTTTTGTATTTTGCATATGCATAGAATAAGTTTCTTTAGCACCTGCTGCAAAAAGAACTTCAAGAGCATTATCTAAACCTTTAAGTAAATGATACTTATCTTCTTTACATAGTTTATAATTTATATTTAATCTGTTTCTGCTCCATTTAACTTCACCATTAGATTTGTGATTGGCACCGTCACGAACTAAGATAAGAAGTATACCAGAGTTACGCATTTTTTTCATGAGTTCATTTCTTTCTGGTCCAAATCCTGGATAATTTACACCAGCCATTATTGGTTGAACAGGTGGAGCCTCTAGCCAGAATCCATATCCTTTTCCATTCATATTAATGTATTCATGACTATAAGCTGATTGTGGAATGCCATAAGACGGATCAATAATTCTGTCATATATTCCTAATGCCAATGTAACAGGATGAATACTTAAATACTTACCTAATGTTTTATTTTTAGTTAATTTTGATTTCTGAAAAACAACAGGAGTCCAAATAGCACTACCCGAGACAATTAACCTTTTGGATTTTATTTTCAGAGTTTTGGAAGGTAATCCATATTCTTTGCCTAAAGTCATGGCAGTGACTATTTGTTCATTTTTAGAAAGATATTGAATTTTCTCAGCTTCAGTTCCTGTATAAATGTTTATATTGTTTGTCGCTAAAGCATCTTTTAAGTATGTTATTCTCATGTCTTGTTTAGCATCATAATAGCAACCCATACCACAATAACCACAGCCAATACAATTGACTGAGTTGTTAGAAATATAGTCTGCATGAATTCCGAGTTTTTTACAACCATCTAAAATAATTCTATTTTGTGGATTTTGTTCTTCATCAGAGACCTTATGAACGCTCAAACGTTTCATTACAGCAGAAAAATGCGATTCCATGTATTTTAATTGATATTCTTCCAAACCGAATCTTTCAACCCATTCATTCAGAACAGATTCTGGTGTGGGGAAGCTGGTCATCCAATTAATTGTAGTTGAGCCTCCTAAACATCTACCTTGCAAAATTCTAACAGATGCATCATTAGTGGTTAAAGCACCTTGAACCTGATACAATTTTTTTAAGCTGGAACTTTCATCTTGGGTAAAATCCTTACCAACAACATTAGGTCCTTTTTCAAGCATGATGATTGAATGTTTATCAGCTAATTTAGCAGCAGCTAGTGACCCACCTGCACCAGAGCCTATTATACAAATGTCAGCTTCAAGTATTTTATCTTCATCGATTTTTGTTGGTTCGTAAATCATTTTAGTTGTCTCCTAGTTGTTTGATGGTTTCCATGGTTCTTTACCATAGAGATGAGTTGGAGTGAGATTTTCTCGACCAATAGTCTTACCAGGATATTTTATTTCTTCTAAAAAGGCTTCATTTTGAGAATAATAACCCCAACTAACCACTCCTTTAAGACCAATTATACCTGATCTCATTAATGGTATATGACTTCCACCCCATTTCTTAATGTATTTCATTTTTTGATTATCATTCATTTTAGTAAAACTGGTGAATTTGTAAACGAAAAAGAATCTAAGAAAAGGAGAATTGAAGGACCAAAATAGTAATTTAAAATCTTTTTGTACCCATTTGGGCAAGGTAAAAAGAAATTCATCAATTTCTTCAATATAACGATCTCCAAGATTTTCAATCGAAACACCCAGTATTGCAGAACCAACATGTTCCAGTAATTCAGCTTGTTTTCTTTTGAGAAATTTTAATTGTGCTTGAGAATCCGCCATTGTTAATCATTTTCAGAGACAAAAACAATTTTTTCGTCGAATAAGGTAGGCATTCTATAATAAGCATTACTATTCATTTGTATTTCATCTTCCTTCGATAGTTCTATTAAAT
>DAHXPE010000123.1 GCA_027364495.1 Candidatus Heimdallarchaeota archaeon
AATGATTTTTGTTTTTGATTAGGATGATAAAAGAGTTTATATTCTCATTTAAAAAAATTTCTAATTATTTTCTTTGAAATAAATTTTCTTGTGAAATTTACGTTTGATTAAACAAATTTTTAGGAATAAAACCCGGTCCAACTTCAGTAGTTATAATACTAATGAGTATATTTAATACTATATCTAATAAGGCTAAACAATAAAAAAATATAGCTAAGTACAATCCATAATTAGGAAATATTTTGAATTCCATTAATATAACGTAAATAGAAAAGGATAACGACCAAAAAATTCTATAACCAAGAAATCTTTTAGAAATTTTTGAAAAAGAATACGATCTTATAGAAAGGACAATCGAGTTAGTAATTCCGATTATACTTGTGACTAATACAAAGGAAACCCATTCTAGTCCTTTATGAGGCAAGGTTTTCATTATTAAGAGAGTAACGCCTATAAAAATTAAAATAATAAACCAATTTTCTTTATCTAAATATTGATTACTATTCATATTAATCTTTCTTATACAAATTATTCCTTATATTTATCGAATTTACCTTTTAAAACATTTTTGATAGACGAAATAGGTATGATTTTACAAAATGAGGTTATCATAAAAACTAAGAAAAATTTTAAAATAATTTCTTAAGAGTATATTATAATATAATTACATAATAAAATTAAAGTTAGTCTATGGCCAGTTAGCAAAAATAAGGAATATTGAAAAAATGCAAGATTTTAATTATTTTAATGCTTCAACTATAACTGAAGTAATCCAGTTATTGTCAGATAGGGGAAAAAGGACTAAAATATTAAACGGCGGTACTGATTTAATTCCACAATTATCAGATGGTAGGGTAATAACTGATTTACTCATTGATATCAAGTCGATACCAGAAGTAAGAGAATTTCGGTATGATGAACAGGGACTTTTTATAGGATCAGCGGTCACGTGTTTATCTTTGACAAAATCCGAATTTCTAAAGAATTCTTATCAGGGATTATTTGATGCATTTTCATTGATAGGAGGAATTCAAATTCAAGGGAGAGCTACCATTGGAGGGAATTTATGTAATTCATCACCAGCAGCCGATTCCATTCCAGCATTGATTGCTTATAATGCTGAATGCATCCTAGCTGGTCCAGAAGGAACAAGAAAAGTTCTTGTTGAATCATTTTGCACCGGACCTGGAAAAAATATTCTTGCAAAAAATGAATTTTTACTTGGTGTACAAATTCCAAAATCTTCTGGAATAATAGGGTCGTCCTATGAACGTTTTATTCCTAGAAATGAGATGGATATAGCAGTAGTGGGCGTAGGGTCCTATATTGCTATTAATGAAAGTACTGGAAAAATTGAGACTGTAAGAATTGCTTTAGGTGCAGTTGGACCGACTCCAATATATGTTAAAGAAGCAGAGACACCTTTGCTCGGTCATTCATTGTTTGATGAAGAATTATTAAAATTTGTTGAGGAAACTTGTGCTATAGCTCAAAAATCAGCTCGACCCATAACAGATATGCGTGGAACTATGTCACAGAGAAAACATTTAGTACAGATACTTACAAGGAGAACATTAATTACAAGTATTGAAAGAATAAAAAAAGCTTTGAGGAATTAAGAATGGGAAAGAAATATTTTATTACAGCAACAATTAATAACGAAAAAATAGAGTTTTATTGTGAAGCACGCCAAACCTTATTAGAAATATTACGTGACAACCTATTGTTGACAGGTACAAAAGAAGGTTGTAGCAATGGTAATTGTGGTGCTTGTAATGTAATAATTGATGGTGTTTTGGTAAATTCATGCTTAATTCTTGCTGTAGAAGCTAATGGAAAAAATATTACGACTATTGAAGGCATCGCACCAAATAATGGACTTCACGCAATTCAACAGGCATTTTTAGAAGAAGCCGCATTACAATGTGGCATTTGTACCCCTGGTTTTATTGTATCAACAAAAGCCTTATTGGATTCAAATCATCATCCAACTGAAGCTGAAATTAGAAAAGGACTGGCTGGTAACCTTTGTCGATGTACAGGATATGATAAAATTGTTAAAGCAGTTCTAAAAGTAGCAAATAATAATTAAAGAACAAGAGTTAAAGAATGATGGAAACAATATCATTACCAAATCAAGATCAAGAATTAAAGAATGTAAAAAAATATAATACTATAGGCACCAGACCAATAAGACATGATGGAACAGATAAAGTTACTGGTAAAGCCCAATATGGAGCTGATATACATTTACCTGGAATGCTCTATGGAGCTGTTCTTCGCAGTCCTTACAGTCATGCTCGAATTGTTAGTATCGATACCTCAAAAGCTGAAGCTCTCGATGGTGTAAAAGCAGTAATAACTGCTAAAGACTTACCAAATTTGGAGTCAAAAATTGCTGAATTAGGTGAAGGAGCAGGAGATGTAAGATATCAAAGTATGAATGTTCTTGCTCAAGAAAAAGTTCTTTATTATGGACATGCTGTTGCCGCGGTTTCTGCTGTTACGGTCCATATTGCGAAAGAAGCCCTGAAATTAGTTGATGTCGCATATGAGGAATTACAACCAGTTTTAGATGTTCGTAAAGCGATGGAAGAATCAGCACCAATTCTTTTGGATGATTTGAGAACAAAAGAAATGGGGAAAAAAGGAGAAAAACCAACTAATATAGCCAATCATACCCAATTAAAATTCGGTGATACAGAGAAAGGTTTTGCTGAATCAGATGTAATAATAGAAAGAGAATTTACAACATCTATGGTTCACCAAGGATATATAGAACCTATTAATGCCACCGCGCTATATAATAATAATGGACAGGTAACAATTTGGACCAGTACACAGGCAGCCTTCATAGTACGAGATCAAATAGCAGAATTACTTTTAATACCTGTTTCAAATATAAATGTAATTCCAATGGAAATAGGAGGAGGCTTTGGTGGGAAGATCTCTGTTTATTTAGAACCCTTGGGAATATTATTATCAAAAAAGAGTGGAAATAGACCAGTAAAACTAGTCATGTCGAGAACAGAGGTCCTAACCTCAACTGGACCAACTTCGGGTTCCTTTATTAAGGTAAAAATTGGTGTAAAAAGCTCAGGTAAAATAGTTTCCGCTCAGGCTGAACTTAAATATGAAGCAGGTTGCTTTCCAGGATCTCCAGTAGGTGCAGGATGCGTTGGTATTTTTAGTTGTTATAAAATTGACAATTTCCAAGTTGATGGTTATGATGTTGTCGTAAATAAGCCTAAAGTTGAAGCTTATCGAGCACCAGGAGTGACAAATGCTACTTTTGCTGGTGAAAGTGTAATTGATGAACTTTGTGAAAAATTGAATATGGATCCTATTGAATTTCGCTTATTAAAT
>DAHXPE010000012.1 GCA_027364495.1 Candidatus Heimdallarchaeota archaeon
GTTTTTGTCGAAAAACTTAAACACTTACATCTTTTTTTCTCATGGTCTTCTTTGGTCCTGTCGAATGTTTGACAAACAGGTAGAGGCTCTGAAAGATAAATACACTGTAATTGCATATGATCACAGAGGTCAAGGTAAAACAGCCGTAACCGAAGGTGGTTATGATATGGATACTTTAACTGAAGATATTCTAGAATTTATTAAATCCTTTAATAAACCTGTATACTTTGCTGGCCTATCAATGGGTGGGTTTATTGCTATGAGACTAGCGGCAAGGCACCCAGATTTAATTAAAGGAATAATTTTAATGGAAACTTCAGCAGATCCAGAACCGGAAGAAAATATTCCTAAATATAGAAAATTAAATAGAGTAGCAAAATATTTAGGTTTTAGATTAGTTACCAATCCGGTTATGAAAATAATGTTTTCAAAGACCTTTTTAGCAGATCCAAATCGTGAATCTGATCGTAAATTCTGGATAAAACAGCTTCGATCAAATGATAAAAAAGGTCTTCCAAGAGCAGTGGAAGGTGTCATTCAGCGAAAGGGTATCAAGGATGAATTGGCAAAAATAAAATGTCCTACACTTATAATTGTTGGTGATGAGGATGTTGCGACGGTTCCAGCTGAAGCTGAAAAAATGCATGATGACATTAAAGGTTCAAAACTTGTTTATATTCATGAGGCTGGTCATACGTCTTCTGTTGAACAACCAGATCGTGTCAATAACGCCATAAAAGATTTTTTGTCAGCTCAAAAGTAAAGATACACAATATTCAGTTTTTAAAATTTTTTGTACACTTTTTAGTTAATTTTAATATTTTAATATTGCAATTCCTTACTGGTGATAATCATGCAGAGGAATTTAGAAATGTATTAAAATCCTTATAGCAACTTTATTTTTATCTATTGTTACTAAGAAAAGATTATTTTATTGCTATTGGGGATCATATTTTTTAATTAACTCTTTTTGGACCATATTCTATTTGATTCCTTCCTCTAAAAGATTAGTAACTAAAATCCTTTTGGAGGATCAATCATGAGTATTAAAGAAAAATGTTTTTGGATTGTGACATCAGCTTGGCCTACTATAAATAATATACCTCATTTAGGAACTATTTTGCAACTATTATCAGCCGATGTATTGAGCAGGTATTTACGACTAGTTGGTGAACAAGTGATTTCAGTTTCAGGATCGGATGTTCATGGAACACCAGTATTAATCAGCAGTGAAGCAGAAAATGAAACCCCCGAAGTTTATTCGACGAAAATTCATAAAATTGTTCTTGAACTACTTGAAAAATGGAATATCAGACTCGATAATTATTCCATTACAACCACACCGTATCATAAGAATTTTGTTCAGACTTTTTATAAAAATCTGAAACATCAGCAAACGATTTTCTTAGCAAGAAGTGAACAATTCTATTGTAGTAATTGCGATTTATTTCTTCCTGATAGATTTATTGAAGGTACATGTCCAATATGCAAGAATGAAAAAGCACGTGGTGATCAATGCCCGAATGCTAATTGCAATGCTATTTTGACACCTGAAAAACTTATTAATCCATATTGCATTCGCTGTAAAGCTACTCCAATTAAGAGACAAACTCAACACTGGTATTTGGATTTGCCACAATTTGAATCAGCTCTCAAATCATATATTGAATCAAATAATAATTTTTCACCTTTAGTTATTAACGAAGCATTAAAATTCTTTGAAGAAGGCCTTAATCCCAGAGCCATTACTCGTGATTTGTCTTGGGGTATTGATGCGTCATTTTTGTTTACGGATCAGCCCCAAAAAGTCTTTTACGTCTGGTCTGAAGATGTATTAGGATACCTATCTGCTAGTGCTGAATTTATTGACAAAAATTATCCGAATCTTGATTGGAAGTCTATCTGGAGAAATCCTGCAACTAAAACTGTCTATTGCTTAGGTTTAGATAATATTTTTTTCCATGCCATCTGGTTTCCAGCTTTATTGCTAGCATCAAAAGAAAATTTTGTTCTTCCTACTTATTTAAGCACCACTCAATTTCTTCAATTTAATGGTGAAGCGTTTAGTAAGTCAAAAAATATAGGGCTAT
>DAHXPE010000164.1 GCA_027364495.1 Candidatus Heimdallarchaeota archaeon
TCAGAGAACAAAAATGGTCAATTAAAGATCAAAATTTTCTCAAAAAAACTTATAAATAATAAAGATGGTTTATTACTCCAATTGGTGGTTCATTCTTAATTCTTGGATGGATTTGTTTATTCTTCTTTGCAATAAGTTTTAAAAAAGTTTAGATAAAAATTTTTGGAAGTTATAAATATGGATAAATTAAGGGTGGTTTTATCCCAAGCATTCTAAGATAAATGTAAATTTGTCCACGATGATGAATCATTTCTTCAAAACTCGTTTCTAATGCCCTTTGTCCACTTAATGTCCAGGATCCCCAGCCTACTTTATCTAAATTATAAGAAATTGTTTCATCCAGATATTGATTTTTAATGTTTCCCTTGAGGTAATCAACGAAATTAGAGAAAGTATTATAATAATCACCTAGATCCTTTAAATCACTAATTGATTCTAAATCAATAGAAATCTTCTTGAAATCTTCATCAGAAAATTCTTTTTTTCCAATACCAGAAAGATAGATGAATGGGCTATTCACAACATGATAAAGCAGAAATTTTAAACTATTAAGTTCACCTTCTGGTTTAAAATTTATTTTGTCTTTAGGGACTAAAGGTAAAACTGTTTTTAATGTATTTAGAACTCTATTTTGCATATAATCTAAAAATTCATTTGTTTGATCCATGTGCTTCATAATAAACCATCTTTATTATTTATAAGTTTTTTTGAGAAAATTTTGATCTTTAATTGACCATTTTTGTTCTCTGAAGAAAAATTCTTTTTAACGAAGCATATACTTTCTGCTTCCCTTTGGCAGATTCCAGAGGGTATCTAGGTATTTATTATGCGAAAAAAAATCTATTAATTGATAACCTATGATTTATGATGGAGTATTAGAAGTAAGTTACAAGCATGCTGAGGGATTAACATCAATCACAGAAAAATATCCAGATATAAAGGTTTCGTTATGGTGTAATTGGTCAATTGATATTATAGCAGTTGATTCGGATAATTTGAATGAAAAAAATAATTTTATTGAAAACTTAGAAACCTATATAGGAAAGAATATGATTTTAGCAGCCTCTTCAGAATCTAGTCCGATTATTATTCGGCCATGCAACTGTCCTTCATCACCAGTTTCTGTTATTTTACCTGAATATGATAGTTTCCATATTTCACCTATTGTTTACGAAAAAAACAAAGAAATACTGCATGTTATGTTAGCTTCATCATCAACTGATTCTTTATTTGATAAAATAAAAGAATTAGAATATGTTGAACAAGTAAATCTAAAATATCTTACACCTTATAAATTTCCAGAGAAACCTTTTCCAATATATGTCCCGATCAATGATTTATTAGCTAACTTAACAGATAAACAATATGAAATTTTGTTAGAAGCATTTAACAAAGGTTATTACGAATTACCTAGACAATCAACAACCGAGGAACTCTCAAAGAAATTCGACATAAGTAGAAGAGCATTTGAAGATCATTTAAGAAAAGCAGAAAGAAACGTATTTAATATAATTGTCCCTTATTTTCTTATGAATCGATTAGAAAAAATAGATGATTGAATATAATAGCTTTTATATATTCTTATCTAGATTTAATCAATAAGTTTCAAATTGAGTTCTTCAAAGATTATGCCTGTTGAAATATTAAAAAGCCTTTTTCTCGAAGGTAATTTTGAATCCTTTCTTCAATCTTTAAATTCAAACGAAAATTCTGAACCTATTTGGAATTCTAATGAGTATAAATTTCTTAAATTCCGTTCATTATTATCATGCGGTTATTATATTACCTTAAAAAAAGAACTAGAGGATTTTATTTCAAAGGAAAAAAAAATATCTGATACTGATCTAATTCAGCTATATTTTCTCAAATGTGACGTTTTTTTAAATTTAAACAAGAATAATGATGGTATATCAGTAGTAAACGAACTTACAAGACTGCTTAATGACAAACAGAAAGAATTTGATAATAAAGAAATATTACTATTTAGAACTACGACGTACAGGCTACTGTTTTCACCTTTTGATTTAATTTTTGATCAATATCTGAAAAAATTTAAAGAGCTAACTGGAAAAATAATAAATGATTATGTTGAACTTAAAGCTCTTCTCCCAGAATTTTATTTGAATCTAGCAATTATATTTAGGGAAAGATCTGATCTTATTAATGCTAAGGTATATTTAGATAAACTTTCAGATATAATTTTAAACAATAAATATTTTAATGCTTCGATACAATTTCAATATGGTTTAATTGATTTTTCAAATCAATTTTATGATAAGGCTATAAAACAATTTGAAAAAAGTCTCCAATTATATAGAGAAATAAGTAATATTAACAAATCTTTAGAATCAATTATCTATCTAAGCAGTTCCTATCTTAGGAATGGTGAATTAAGTTTATCTGAAGATATTCTTTTACAATCAATCTATTATTTTAAGCCTATTTATGATGATCTTTTTATAATTATGCGTTATGAACATTTGGGAGATATCTATTTTTTTAAAGGTGACTTAAAATCATCATATTTTGATTGTTATAATAAAGCAGAAATGAGATATGAACGAAACGATTTAACTAATAACCTTAATACTCTTTATATAAAAATTGCACGTTTAAAAGCATCTGAAGGTAATTTCGATAATTCAATGCTTTATATTCATAAAGTCATAGAAAATTTTCATTTAAATAATGATTTCGAAAAGGAAATTATGAATAAATCTTATTTAGGGAATGCTCTTTTTGAAATGGGAAATTTTGAGGAAGCTTTTAATTTATGGAATGGTCTTGATGATCATTTCAAAAATTCTGAAAATCTAAGATTTATTGCATTTAACAAATTAAATATTGGTAAGTATTATCTCATAACAGATACTCCTACTGCTATTTTGCATTATAAAAATACAATTGGATTATTTGAAAAATTGAATCTCATCGAAGGGTTAATTGAATCATATTTGGGTTATTCAATAGCTTTAGAAGAATATGGTAATAAATATCAAGATGAAGAAAGAACTATTTTTTATAAGACTAAGGAACTAATAACCAACTTAAAAGGTAATTATCTTCAAATAAGTGAAGGTATTTATCGTTTATGTTTACTTTCAATTGAAAATTTACTTGGCTTTACAAGAATGTATATTGATTTGACTCTTAATTTGTTAGAAAAAATACCTTCCAGCCCCAGAATTGTTCAAAAGATTAAATTTCTTAAAGCTATTAAATTGAAATCAATAATAAGATTGAAAGAACAAGCTCAATCAATGGAATTATTTGAAGAGATTGTCTCAGAAGAATTAATGGATTATCAAACAACTTTATTATCCTATCTTAATTTGTTAGAATTCAAGGTATTTGAATTAAAATTCTCAGATAATACAGAAATTTTAATGGAAGCAGATGAAATACTAGAAAATTTGATTAATCTGACTTCAAATAATAAAATGAGTTCTTGGTATAGCAAAACATTAGCATTAAAATCGCAAATTAATCTCATTAAACTAAATTTTGAAGAATCGAAAAAGAATATTCATGAAGCTATTGATATTGCCAAAAAAAGGAATTTAAAACATTTGTTGATTTCCTTAAATAATCAATATGATGAAATGTTGTCCAAAATAGGAAAATTGGAGATGTTAAATGAGAATAGCAATTCTATATCTAATCGTTTAAAAATAACAAATTTTCTTATTTTTGAGAAAAGCCTTCCTAAATTGTTAGATATAACAGAAGAACAACCTTTTTATTTTTCTATAATAGATTCTCAAGGTTTGAGTATTTATTCTCATAATTTCTTCAATTCATCATCTGAAGGATTTGATCAATTGATGAGTGGATTTTTAATAGCAATTAATTCAGTAATTTTAAATTTGTTTTCTTCTTCAGGATTTCTAGAAAGAATTAAACATAAAGAATACACGATTATGATCTTTCAACTAATTACAAATTTGTATATTTGTTATGCGTTTAAAGGTCCCTCTTATCATGCGCAAGAAAAAATCGATGGTATACTATCTGAGTTTTCAAAAGATAAAATTATGAATTCTATAATGGAATCATCTAAAAATAAAAAGACCTTAAATAAGCTTGAAATAGATTTAATTGAATCTATACTAAAAAAATATTTACCTATTAAGAATCTGGAAACGTAATTTGTTGACAAATTACAAATTTTGAATTAGACATATTTTTTATGATTTCCTAAACATCTATTGTCGATTTTTAAAACACAACATTTAACAAAAATTAAGATCCTAATAAATGTTTATTTCCGGGGGATTTCATGACAGCTGAAATTATTAAAGACCCAATTATATTTTAACAGAAAAAGGAAAAGAAAAATTAGTTGAGCTTGGTATTAGCTTTCAAAATTTGGATAAGAAGAACAGAAAATTTTACGTATCCAGATTTGAGGTTTTTAAATTCTCAAATTTTAAAATTATTAGAAAAAAAAATTTTTTACTAAGGTTAAAGCTAACCTGGCAAATTTAAGCTTTAAAAATCACTGAATATTTTTTGCTGTGCTATCGGAATTTGATTTTGAATAATTTGTAACAACTTTGATAGCTTTATACATACTTCCTAAACCTATGCCTCCTACTACAATAAGGGTTAATAACAATGCGCTACCAAGAGAATCAAGATTTGGTATGGGAATACCTGTACTAATAGCGAAATTTGAAATAAATGGGAAAAATATCACCAGAAATCCGATTACAGCAAATGCTAATCCTCCGTAGTATAATGAATGGCCCGCAGTTGATTTTCCAACATATTTAATTTCTTCAATAGTTAGTTTTTTCACTTTCATAAAATTTGCAAACACAGCTCCAATTATGATTTGCATTGCCATTGTTCCAAGCCCAAAAAAGCACCCAACTAATGGAGCATAAAAAATACTACCTACTTGAGGTGCAAGTATAAATACAATAATACTGGCATATGCACCTAATCCCCAACCAGCAATAAAACCATGGAAAATTGCCAATTTTAATGAGACTGGTTTAAATTCTTCTTCAAGTTCATGTAATGGCTTTCGTTCCGATTCGCTAGAATGATGGGTCCTGCCACCGAATAACCTATCAATAGGAATATGTATATATTTTCCACGAAGAATTTGAGCCCCTGCAAAAAACATAGCTAACCCAACGATTATATAAACTGGGCCGTCCAAATTATACGTTTTGTAAATTTCAGCTAACCCTAAAAAACCTAATGTTGTAAGTACAGACCTTTGAATTATAAAACCGAGTGAGAATGTGAATCCTGCCTTCATCCCACCTTTGGTACTATATGAACCAACTGAATAGCTAAAAGTAATTGGCCATGTATGTTCATCTGGTGTAATACCGTGTAAAATTCCTAATATAAAAGCAAGAAGTAGAATAACTCCTAATGATAAACCGGATGTACTTGGATTTAAAATATGATAAATATAAGTTAATAAATCAACCACGATTAATATTAGCTCCAAATATTCTAATTTAAATTTGAAAAATTGATTTCATATAGTTTAGTATATATACTAGAAAAATTATATTTTAACAATTACATTACAATTCTATTGCTTGGGTATGGGAAGTTTTCCTACTTCAATAGTTGTTCTGGTATGAAGATCTCGTAACATCTGGTAATTGATCCAAACCAATTTAGTCTGTAATTTTGAAGCTACTTTATCAGCTTTATTTAAATTTTCAGTCCAAACAACTGAGGCTAGACCTTATTTGGTACTAATACTAATAATATCATCTTCATAAACTTTTAATTCGACCACCATCGACTGGTAGACTGTGCCCAGTTATATAAGAAGCTTGTTCAGAAGCTAAAAAGACAGCAGCATATGCTATTTCTTCTGGTTCAGCAATTCTTCCAGATGGAACATCCGTTATATATTCCTTCTCTGCCTCTTCCATTGTCATATTAGTTTTTTTTCTTCTTGTTTCTAAAATTTCAGTTAGTCGACCTGTTCGAGTGGGACCTGGCAAAATATTATTCACAGTAATTTTATATGATGCAAGTTCATTTGATAATGTTTTTGCCCACCCAGAGACAGCAGCTCTTGTTGTATTAGATACACCAAGATTATTTAGAGGTTGCTTGACAGATGTAGAAACAACATTAATAATTCGGCCATATCCTTCACTTTTCATACCTGGAATACAAGCTTGAGCAAGGATATGATTGCAAAAAAGATGATTAGTTAATGCTTGCTGAAATTCCTCGATATTAGCTTCAAGAATAGGACCACTTTTAGGGCCTCCGGAATTATTAATTAAAATATGAACTGGAGGATTATTTGTCGTGTATTCAGATAATTTAATTCGTAATTTTTCTGGATTATTGAAATCAACACAAATGTAATCATGTGGTCTATTCGACAGATTAGGTAACTCCTTAACGAGTTGTTGCAACTTTTCTTCATTTCTCGCTATGAGAGTTATATGAGCATTCGATTTTGCTAGTTCGAAAGCAATTGATCTTCCAATACCTTGAGTTGATCCACAAACTATAGCATTTTTATCTTTTAAAGATATAATCATGATAACTTCACAAAATTTCCTTAAAAAGTTATTTTTTTTTGAACCAAAAAAATTTTTTTATGAAAAAACCTGATACTCAACTTCGAAAGATCCCTAAATTTTAATTTAACAACAATCCTTCAAAATTCCATTCATGGTAAATTCTTATTTTAACTCCTTTTCTAGAATAAAATTAATGCACTTCTATCATTTTATGTCAAAAATAAGCATTTT
>DAHXPE010000175.1 GCA_027364495.1 Candidatus Heimdallarchaeota archaeon
AAGCAACTACTCAAGTAATCAGTCTATAACCAAGAATAATACGGTATCTGAAAATGTTACCATTATCATTTATAATTTTGAAACATTTTATTCAGATTATCAAATTCAACAAATAAATAATTATGTTAATACGGTTATTAAACAAGAATATCCAAACACAAACCTTACGGTTGTAAATAATACTGCTGATCCGTCTTTTAACTTTAGTCATATTTTAGAATCGATTTTAACCTTAAATCAACCAAATTACGCGATTATGATTGGTGGTGTTGGTAACTATCAATCATCATACTTGCAACAAATCGAGGAATGGATGGCTGGATCTAAATATACATATATCAAAGAATTTGGATTAATAAATTACATGCAATCAATAAATGAATTCTTTAATGGTAATTTTGGTCTAAATAAATATATCTCTAATAAGGATAACATTATACATAATGTTACATTGGCAAATATCGATTTTTCGCAAGCAGGGTTTATTTCCGGTGTTCAAGCTTCGTTTCTAACAAAATCAGATAAAATTGGAATAATTTTAGATCATTCCATGAATGTCAATTTTGATAATTCGTTAAATTCTCCAGAAGATAGCTCTGGAACTCCATATTATAGTTTTGATAGAGCTAATTTTGTGACAGGTTTTATTGCTGGTGTACAGTACGCTTCTGAAGTTTATTTGAAAGGTTTGAAAATAAATATCAAATCAACCGGTATTAGTATTAACGATTTTACATCCAATGCAATGGATAATAATGTTCAATCTTTAGCAAATTTTGGTGCTGATGTTATATTCAATATGGAAACAAATCTAGACAGTTCTTTTATCCAAAAAGCAAAGACCCTTAATATTCAAACTGGAGTTTTCGGACCCTCAAACTACAGTCCAAATTTCAGCTTCAATGAAAACACTCAGTTTATCATACAAGATTTTCTTAATCAATGGAATACAACATCCAAGACTGTAAATTGGACATATAATTTAGCAAATTCAACGGTTTTAAGCCTTTCTTCAATGAAGGATTCTCGGTTGGCCACCGTAAAAACCTTAATACTAAATGGTACAATTCTAATTCATAATTATGACTATTACCTTACTGAATCAAAAATTCAAGATATTCCTGGATTTGAAATGATTGTTGTACCTCTTTCAATAATAGCAATTACATTAAAGAAAAAACTTAGAAAATAAGCTAATTTTTATTTCTTTTTGTATATTTAAAGCTAAAGATTTTTTTTAATATTTGAAGGAATAATTGATGTCGTCAGAAAATATTGGAATTATTGGAGGAAGTGGTATCTATTCTTTATTTGAAAAAGGTAAAACAGTGAAAAAAGAAATTTCAACACCTTTTGGAAAGGTATCTTATTCTGAAATTGATCAACCTTCTAAAAAAGTTTTTTTTTTACCGCGCCATGGAGAAATACACTCTATTCCTCCTCATAAAATCAATTTTAAAGCTAATATTTATGCGTTATTTCTACTAGGAGTCAAAAAAATTATTAGTACAAATGCCGTAGGAAGTTTAAAAAAAGAGATTAGACCAGGTGATTTTGTGTTAATTGATCAATTTATTGATCTTGTATCAAGCCCTACCACGTTTTTCGACGGAAATCTTGAAGTTAAAGTCAATAATAAAAATAGACATGGAGTTGTGCATTCAGATATGACTAATCCGTATAGTGAACCTCTTAGAATTGCACTCCAACAAGCATTAGAATTTTTTCCCAAAGAATCATATCATACTAAAGGATGCTATGTTATGTTTAGAGGCCCTAGATTTGAAACTTCAGCTGAAATTGAAATGTTTAAAAATTTTGGGGATGTTGTTGGTATGACTGGAGCACCTGAAGTAATTTTATCTCGAGAATTAGAAATTGAATATGCATCATTAAATGTTGTTACAAATTATGCTGCTGGTTTACAAAAAGCAATAACCCATGAAGAAGTTATTAATTTATTTAATCAAAAAGTGGAAACGATTCAAAAAATACTTACTAAAACAATAGATTACCTTTGACGATTTAAAAGTCAATCTCTATATTTAAAATTGATTTATAATCAAAATCAAGTTCTGTTAAAAAATAAACATAATTATTATTTTTAGTCATAAAAATAATAGTTTGTGCATGCTCACCTTTGATAACGACATGATTTACGTGCTCTTGAACTAAATTTATAATCGATCTTTCAGCTAAAACAATTGATGCCATTATAGAAGCGGTTAATCGCTTTTTCTCTCCTTCATCTATGGGATCGTTTTTACTTAAAAATAGGGAAATGGTCCCATCAGCTTTTAATAAGCAAATTGATTTGATTTTTTCATTCATTTGGTAAATATTTGTAACTAGTGTTTCAATATTATTTATTACCATTATGATTCCTAATTTTTTCGTGTTTAATTGGATTGGATTTTTAATTATTATTATATAAAATAATTTAAAACAAGATATAAAAGTCTAATAAAATTTAATAAAATATCGATTATCAGTTTTAAAAAGATTAATCAAATATATTTATCTCAATTAAATAAAAAACGATTACTTTTATTATAATAATGTCGCTTAATGAACATTCGTAAATTTGGGTCAAAACTATGACTGAAAAAGATTATCAACTTTTAGTGAATAACATTCGATCTTACAACCCTAAAACTAGCTTATTTAACTTATTAGGAGAGTATTTAGAAAATCAGCAGAAATTAACAGCTGCCAATCATGAGTTAGAATCAGCCGGATTTATGAAGAAAAGTAAGGTAAGAAAAGCAGTAGAAGATCAAGAGAAAGCTGTTAAAACCACTGAAGAAAAATTACTTAAAAAATTGCTTGAAGAATTCACCAATTTGTTCAATGAAATGAATGATAAGCTTAAAGAAGTAGCAATAATTGCTCCAGAATTTGTTAACGGGATAAGGAACATAAATCCTGTTATTGGTTCTAACAAAGATACAATTATTAAATTTTGTAATGAAACCTATAAAAACTATGAATCTCTTTTAGAAAAACTACGCCAAGACACAATTCAAGCTTTAGAAGAGAACAGAGATTTACTGGATCATTATCAAAAGTATGTTGATGTACCCTTAGATGAAGTTAGCTCTACAAGTAAAACTACTAAAGAATCAGTTGATTTAATGAATTTAACTTTTTTATTAAAAGAAAAAGATAAATTAAATTCAGAAAAATCCTTCTTAGAAAAAAAGAGAAATGATGTGGAACGAGGATTGAGGGTTGACTTAATAAATGAATTATCAGTTCTTGAAAAAGATAGTCAAACCGCATTAAGTCTGG
>DAHXPE010000179.1 GCA_027364495.1 Candidatus Heimdallarchaeota archaeon
AAATGTTAGTTTTTTTCAAAAATTCAGTATGATAAACACAAAACCTATAACGTCAAAAATCAGTTGGGTTAACTGTACTTCTTGACAAATTTTGTTTTTTTATTTTCAGTAATAATGACTAAATATTCCCCCTTTTTTTGATTCAAAACAAAATTTTTAATAAATTCACCTTTTAAAGTAAAATTTAGAGTGGTTTAGTAGAATAGCCTGGTTCAAAATTATAAATTTTTCGTTGTCCAGATGTACAGCATAGAGATATTTATAAATTAATACTGGACATATGGACACATGAAACAAAAAAATAGCATTTTATCGGAAGAAATACAGTACCTACAAGTACGTGAAGTAGTGCAAACAGCAGAGCTAGCAAAAAAGTTTACATGTTCACAAAGAACAATACTTAGAAGACTGAAAGAAGTTGGCTATCTCAAAAGTTATAATAAAAATGGTTCATATATTACATTAAGGGATAGACCAGGTTTTGACGAAAACGGGTTATGGCATTATAAAGGAGCTTTTTTTTCTAAATGGAGGACAATCCCAAACACTATTTGTCATCTTATAGATACGAGTAAGGCGGGTTATACCGCAGGAGAAATAGAAAAGCTTTTACAAGTAGAATTATACCATCAATTAACATCTTGTGTAAATAAAGCGAAGATCTATTGTGATAAAAGGACCCCACGGCCAAATTATTACGCTATCGATGTTTTGAAACGAAATCAGCAAGTACAGAATCGATTGGAAATGACTCAACAAAAGGCAATAGAACTTTCCAAAGTAAGCAGAGAAAACATCATTAAAATACTTGTCGTTGCATTACGGCATCAGACAGCCAATATTAAAAAACTTTTGCCCTTATTAGAACTTGAAGGGGTATTTGTAAACGAAAATCAAGTTGAATGGGTGTTTGACAACTACAATATAAAAAAAAACGATTCTCCCTGGAACTCTTAGTTTTCTTGCGTAGTACTGAATTGGAACTTATTGAACAAGCAAAAATTCTCCAAGATATCGTTCCTGTTATTGATTTTTATCCTGATTCTCCACCTGATTCTACTTTGACTAATCTTCAAGTCCTTAAAACTACCATCCGAAAACTATCTACAATTGAATATGGTACCTTTATTGCACGTACCACTCAATTGTATAATCCCCTTGATAAATGGGAAGAGGGAAAATCAGGACGAATCAAGAAATATGTTTCAACTGAACTAACCAATCTTGTCAAAGGTAAAAAAAGGTTCTCATCTGAATTTATGTGTATGGTAGGTCAATTACGGTTCATGGAAAATAGAACACGTGAAGAAATTCAAATTTTTCTAGAAGAAAACTATTCAGTGACTATTTCAACAGGTGCGATTAGTAACTATTCTTTGGAGTTTCTCGTTCGCTTAAAACTGTATCATGACAAACATTTTGACTTGTTTGTTACTGCTTTAAAAGAAAATGGTGGTTATATTCTTGGTGCAGATGGAACCGGTGATGGAGGAAGTAAACGAGTATTATTACTGATGAATCTTCTCAAAGGATGGACTCTAAGTGCAGGTTACATTCCAACTGAAAAATCAGACTTTATTATTCCTTTATTTAAAGACTTGGTAACTAAAGCAGGTGTTCCCTTAGCCTACGTTCGTGATATGGGGAAAGGGTTACGTAGAGCTGGAGAAGAATTATTCTCGACTATTCCGACTAGAGAATGCACATTTCATTTTTTAAGAGATGTTGGAAAGGATTTGATGACAGATGCATATCAAGAATTTAGAAAAATTATTCTAAGAACTAAAATAAAGCCTGGACTTGTAAAATTACGTAAAACACTCCTCCATCAAGCAATCTCATCTAAAATAGATTTGAAAAAGGCTTTTCACTTACTAAAAGACCAAGCTCATGTACAAACACTTTCACCTGAGGATCTTATTTTAACTGAAGCTTATCATCTTATTTCATGGATTCTCAACTATTCTACCGATACCAAAGGAGAGAGATTTCCTTATAGCATGCCTTTTGTTTATCTTTTACAACGATGTAGAGCTGGTGAAGCAATTCTAAAAGATATTCATAAAACAGCCAAAGATATTGGTTATCAACCGAATTATTTAAAATCATTACAATTGCTTATGAAAAACCTTTTCTCTGGTACTATTCTAATGAACTTGGAAAACCTTGAGAAAAACCTCCTTGAAAGTTATACCTATTTTTCTAGGTTGCGGAGTATTCTCAGACTTTCTCAAACAAGTAGAGATATACCACGAGACCAATTATATTTGTCTAGTCAAGATTTGGGAAAAGTAGAGCAAGAACTAACCTTGCTCAAGACAGAACTTAGTGAAAAAATTGAATTACAACCAGATGTAAAACAATCTAATGAACTAATAGTTTTACAGCATTTGAATCAGCATTGGGATTATTTAATCGTTCCAAACCTCATTTTAAATCTTCATGGTGAAGAAAAGGAACTGGTCATACCTCGTGCAATAAGCTTAGCGGATTCAAGATTTGGCAGAATTAAGAATGCTATTAGAAAACGTACTGGAAGAAAAGACACTGGATATGACTTGAATCAATATGGAGTGTTACTTAGCTACCTTGAAAATCTCCAATCAGAAGAATACATAGAGACAATGTTTACATCAATAAAATTGATGCCTAAATCACTGGATAGCATATCACAAGACGAGGTACGTGTAGCTATCAAAGACTATAAATCGATTCAAGGTCGTATTGATTTTACAAATGCAACTGGGAGTACTGAGTTCGAAGATTTTTCAAAAATGGTATCAACAATTTCTGCTGAAGCTGTATCATTAATAATGACGAAATAGAGTGATATGACAAGACAAATAAATATATCAATCCAACGGATTTTTGACATTATAGGTTTAATTATTAAAAGTAAAGTTTATAAGGCATAATGCAAGTGATAATAGTAAAATTCAAAGGTAATTTTGCATGAATAAAAATAACTATGTTATCACTTTTTTGTGTGGAATTCTAATTTTAGTTGTAGGGTCATCAATAAGTCCGTACAATAATATGAATTTATTCTCTGAAGTTTTTAACATGCTCGGGACAATCCTTATAGCTTTTAGTATGATAATGTTTGTTCAAAATGATAAGGTCAATTTGAATTTGAATCAATTTCAAAAATCTAATAGGATCTATTTTAGATCTTTAATTATTATTATATTATGTTTCTTCATTTTTTTATTCAGCTTTTTAAAAATCAATAGAAATTATTTAATTGGAATTTTTTCAATTACTGTAATGTTGTTTTTAGCAACCAAGGTCCATCCTAAAAGCAAAAATGAGTTAGAACAATTAGAGATCCTCGTAGATACAAAATCTATTGTAACTGGTCTTCAAATATTATTGATTTTAATATTTACAAGTTTTTATGGTTTTTTCTTTTATAATTTGTGGATAACTAAAACTGAAATTGATCCTTCCTTACTTTTAATTGTTTACATAATTACCTTTCTTCTTATATTGATTGAATTCCTTAAAGTTATTTTTACAAAAATTTATCAATAATGGCCTGATCATGAAAAATAAATTGAAGGTATACAGGGCTATTAAAAATATTAATCAAGAGCAATTAGCTAATGCTCTAGATGTTTCAAGACAGACAATCAGTGCAATAGAAAAGGATAAATTTTCACCTTCTTTAGAATTAGCGTTTAAATTAGCAATATATTTTAATGTTAAAATTGAGGAAATTTTTATTTACGAAAAACACGCCAATTAAAATGATCCTTTCAATGTTAAGTAAAGAAAAGGTTATTAAATTATAAATCTGAATTAATACATTCTAATTTTCGAAAAACATATATTTAAATATTGCAAACTCCTGAATTATAGCAAGTTGGAACACAGATTCCTGCGGCAACGCCAGCACATAAAATAGCAGCGTAAGGCCCTAATCCTACTTCTCCAACTAGAGGAATATAGATTGTTGTTCCTACTGCTACTGCATAACAAGTACCTCCTGCTAGCGCTGATAGAAATGCACAAATAACACTGCACATATCTACACAAAGAAACCAAACGCAGTGAACACATCCGTCTTTAATACTTGAAATAGTTGTAGATATGACCTGGTTAAGAAGATAAGATGGAGCGAAATTAGTAAATAACGTAATAAAAGAATTTACTTCATTCGCTAAATTAGAATAAATAATTTGAAGTCCCTTTTCATAACCTGAAAATTTAGCATAAACTGAAGCTAATTGATTGATACTCCAAGACATGTCAGAATAATAATTCTTTATTGTCGTATTAAAATTAGAAACTTCAAGTTCATAAGAATCTATTTCATTTTTTGGAATAATCATAAAAGAGGATCCCAAAATATTTTTATCTAAGTCAATTTGAGTTAATATTGACACAATGTAATTTGTAGTAGTAATGCTATAAGCAATAAAAATAAAATTTTGGGTTATAAGTGATCCATTTACCTTACAGATAGTAGATTGATTATATATTTCAAAACGACCTATTGTATTTATTGTGGAAAAGTTATAATCCGTCAATAGATACCTTGAAATGGCCACAAATTCTGAATCAGAATTTGAAGATAAGGAAAAATTAACAAATAATTCATTTCCATTTATCGTTAAAGGAGCATTATTAGAAACTACGTAATTTGCATTATTTTGATGTATCGAATCAACAATTTGACTAACATTCGTCTTTGCGATGGCTATAGATAACGAATTATTATCATTTTTAAGTTCAACTATATGATTAATTCCAGAATAACGTTCAGTATTATTAGTTGTCAACCAAAGGGGGGGTAAAATTAGACAAAACAATAATCAAACAAATTCCTATTGCAGAAAAAAGTATTGAATACTTGAATATTTTCATACCATAACACCTCATTTAAATTCTTTAAAACGCTTCCCAACATGAAAAATAAATAGATTCGAAATTATAGTAGTAATAGTTTAATTAAACATTCTTTTAATGGAAAACAAGAAAAAGTTATAACCTCAAACTATAAATACTTTATAATAAACTAATATTTATGCTTTTTTAGTCTTAACTAAGGATATTTTTCAATTAGATCTATTTTCTTTTTAAGAATAATTAGGGGACATTAAATTATTCATTTTTTTTTTGACTTTAATTTACTGAATTATTGAATTTGTTTTTATGGTCATGGAGGAATTTTATATGCTAATTTAGTAAATGTAAATGTAAATGTAAGAAAATTATAGATGTTTAAAGTTATGATTCCAAAGATCTTTTATGTTAAAATTTTCATAACTCCTGTAGGGGAATATATTTGAAATATCAAAGCCGAGAAATTTTAATATTGGTAGTATTATTTTAATTTTTACGTTCTCTTCATTTCCAGATTTTTTCCCCATAGTGATTGTTTCTTCGGGTAAATTTAAAACCGTTTTATGAAGCGTTTCTACGTCAGGTTGGTCTAAATTTACTCTATAGCTTTCTTCTTTAACTAAATTCTTATCAAAGAGAAAATTAATATTGAAATCTGACTTAGAACTCAAATGCTTGTAATCCTTATAATGTTAAATAATAAATAATAATTTAAGCGGTTTTAAAAATATTATTAACTCATTTAGAATTGAAACTTTTGCCGGTAATACATCTGATATAAAAATGTTTTCTACCACATTAAAAAATCTGAAAGAGCACTATCCTTCTTTATTATTTCCAGTGAACTTGTTTCGTCAAGTATGAGCAAATAGAGATGTACTCTTTTGATAGTGAAATAATTTTATCCAACGGATTTTTGACATTATAGCACAAAACAATCTTTATGACTGAAATTGGTATTTTAATGACGTTTTCAATTAAAAAAAAAATTAAAAGATTTATTTGCGAAATTATTTAAAATAGCTGAAAATCCATACTATTACATTAAAACTTACATTTCGCAGATTTAGCTTCTAAATTAGATATTAAAGTCATTGATGGACCAATAAGGCAAATTTGATCTTTTCTCATTTCCAAAAAACTAAAAAATATTCATGGAGTAATATTTCAAAAAATAACGAATTTTTAAAAATTCACCAAGAATTTGATTGATAAAGAAAACATAAATATTGTCGGTTTTATAAATTTTTTTTAAATAACAATTAAATAGTAAATAATAAATTTTATGTGAAAATATAAATCATTATGGAATTAAAAAGCTAAATTAGAAATTTTTAATCTATAAAATTAAAAATAAGTAAAATAATTTCAGTTA
>DAHXPE010000191.1 GCA_027364495.1 Candidatus Heimdallarchaeota archaeon
AAGGCATCTTTACCTTTTGTACGTTCAGTGCCTTCTTTTAATATAAATATAGGTTGTCCTTGCATCATGATTTTTTACCTCTTTCTTACATCATTGGAGGCATGCCGCCCATGCCACCCATGCCGCCCATACCACCCATTCCAGGTGGCATACCACCAGCTCCTGGTGGGGCACCAGCATCTCCACTGGATTTAGACATGATTACATCGTCGATTCTAAGGATTAATTCAGCTGCTTCAGCTGCTGATGAAATAACTTGTTTTTTAACACGGATTGGCTCAACAATACCAGCTTGGAAAGTATCCATGACATGGTCCTTTTCAGCTAAAATGTTAAAACCCTTATTAGTGTTTCTCATTTGGATTAAAATATCCATAGAAGTTAAACCTGCGTTTTCAGCTAAGGTTTTTGGAATAATTTCAAGTGATTCTGCAAAAGCTTGAACAGCTAATTGCTCTCTACCAGCAAAAGTTTTAGCATATTCGGCTAATTTCTTTGATAGATTAATCTCAACAAATCCACCGCCACCGACAATAGTTCCATCTTCTAAAGCATCACGAACAACACATAATGAGTCGTGGAATGCTCTTTCAGCTTCGTCAGTAAAGTATTTGTTAGCACCTCGTAAGATAACTGCAACAGACTTAGCATGTGGTGCTTCTCTAACGTAAATAACTTTTTCTTCGCCTAATTTATCTTCATTAACTGCACCGCAGATTCCTAAATCATCAGCAGATAAATCATCTAAATTTGTAATGATTTTAGCACCTGTTGACCTTGCTAATCGTTCCATATCACTTTTCTTAACTCGACGAGCTGCCAATATACCAGCTTTAGCAAGGAAGTGTTGAGCTAAATCGTCGATACCTTTTTGTGAAAAAACAACATTAGCTCCAGTCTTAATGATTTTGTCAACCATATCTTGGATAATACGTTCTTCTTCATCTAAGAATGCACTTACTTGATTAGCATCTGAAATGCGTATTTTAGCATCAAATTCGGTTTTCTTGTTTTCCAAAGCAAGATTTAATAAAGCTATTTTAGCACCAGAAATTTCTTTAGGCATACGGCTATGAACAACTTCTTTATCAATAACAACACCTTTAATCAATTCTGAATTGGCTAAAGATTTACCATGTTTTTGAATGATAGAAATTCTTTCTAAATCAGCTGATCCTTCTTCCATAACTGATTTAACGGCTTCAACAGCAAATTTAGCTAAAAATTCACGTTCACCAGCAACAGCTTTGGAGTTGAGAGCTGTTTTAGCGATGTTAACTAATTGTTCATCACTGTCAGCTTTAACTCCCATTTCTTTAAGATATTCAATAGCTTTGTCGGCTGCTCTTTTATAAGCTTGAACGATTAATGTTGGATGAACTTTCATTTCTAAAAGATCCTCAGCACGTCGTAAGAGTTCACCTGTTAAGATAACACTTGAAGTCGTTCCATCACCAGTTTGTTCATCAACAGTTTTTGAAACTTGTACTAACATCTTGGCTGCTGGGTGTTGTACATCTAATTCATCTAAAATAGTGGCACCATCATTGGTGATCAAAACATCACCTAATGTGTCAACTAAGAGTTTATCTCTTCCACGAGGTCCTAAAGTGGATTGAACAGCATTAGCAACAGCACGAGCTGCTGCAATATTGTTATGCTGAGCTTGTCTACCTCGATTACGCTCAGTACCTTCCTTTAAAATAATTATAGGTTGTCCTGTTAAGTTACTCATATGTCATAATTCACCTGTACATCAATTTTTACTAATATAATACAGTTCTATGAGAGTACTAAGTCCAAAAAGTTACTTTTGAAAGGGTTTACTTTTTAAACTTATTATTTATAAAAAAAAATTTACTTTTATAATAGTATGCACTTGACAGCACTTTACATTTACATTTTTTTAATACTCACAAGGCTATAAAAATAAATAAATAGAGAACAACTCATTTTAGAAAAATAGCATTTATTGAGAATTATGGTTTCTATTCTCTCCGTTCAGCAATCTGGTCAAATGTCAGGTCACATGACAGGTCAAAGTGGTAACCAGGATATAATTTTATTCGTAACCCTCATCTTAGGTCTGGTCATTATTGCATTAGTAGTTGCATTTATTTCCTTATTTTATTTATTTTATACTGGTCGAATAACCTTTGCAAAAAAAAATTCTGTATTAAAAAATTCACAAAACCTTTTTGACGCAGAAAATGATGATAAGGAACAATCCCGACTTAACAAAACTGAAAAGGTTGAATTACCAAATGTGAGTTTGACACCATTAGAAAGAAAAATAATTGAGGTCGTTCAGTCAGGACATAACGTATTACAATCAGATTTACCGAATTTAGTCAATTCATCAAAATCAAAAGTATCAGAGGCCTTAACAAATTTAGAAGAGAAAAAATTAATTCAAAGGTTTAAGTCAGGCAGATCATTAACTATTAAGTATATTTTTGAAAATCCTGTTTAAAAAAAAAAAGAGAAATGAGGCTGAAAAAATCGAGATATACCCTTAGTTTCTCATACCATTACCATGGGGTCCTTGACCACCCATTCCTCCGTTACCACCACAATTACCAGACCCATTCATCATTTGATTTTCGTGATCAATGATAATTCCATTAATACTTGTTGCATGAATCATAGTATAAGAAGAAAAATTCATCATAGGAGAATTCATGATATATCCAACGATTGTAATTTCAGACCCGACATTTAAGTTCAAAACGGTTCGATTGACGTCATAAGGAATCGGTACATAATAGGTTTCAGAATTTGAAGTCAAGGTAAAGCCATGATCGTCCATACTTGTAACAGTACCAATTATAGTAACCTCTGCATTATTAGAAAATGAAACAGGAGTATTCGAACCATTTTGTGCTAAAACATAGATAGTGCCAAAGGCAATAACTGAAGCAAGTACAATACCTGCAATTACGAATTTATTATTAAATTTAGAAATCATGAGTTTTGCTCACCAAGAAATATTACAATTAAGGTGTTCAAGTACTTTAAGGTTACTTTTCAAACTATTAATCGTTCCTAACTGTTCCAATGGAAAAAAATGATATGTCCTACTGTTCCTTTATTGTTTAGCAAGAATTTTTTTTGAACATGAATATCCTTATTTTGAAAATCAATTCTCGTAATTCTTCCTTAATGTTCCTAAAGATAGAAAATATCTATAAATAAATTCGAGAAACATTCAAGAAATTAAAATCATAAAAAAAGAAAATTTATATTTAATTTCAAGAAAATAGCCATGATAAAATAAGTAAAATATATAAAGGGTTTAAAAAAAAAATAAAAATGTAGCATTTAGGTAATTGCGATCAAAAATTTCATAATGTTTCCAATACAAATAATTTTGTTAAGCAATAACTTAAAAAAACATATATCTAGCATGAATGATCTAGTGGTATGATTCCTGCCTTCCATAGATTAATTTACTTTTTAATCTGATGATAGCAGGTTGTCCGGGTCCGACTCCCGGTTCATGCACTTTTTTACTAAGTGTTTTTTTGTTTTAACTATGTGAAATGGTCAAATACTTTTTGATTGTTTTTCAATTATTGAGTTAAATTGTCAAAATAAAATAATTATTGTAAATCAATTGAGTTATCCATTGAGTTATAAAAAGGATAAAAACCAGAAAGAATAAATATGATCTGTCCAAATTGTTTTAAAAATATTATTGATGACAAAACCATTTTTTGTTCTAATTGTGGTGCTGAAGTTCATTTAGATCATATAAAAGAAACTTTTATTCAAATTACGCCTAATTCAGACGTAAAAGCACAATTCGAACCTCTTAAATTAAATAATGAATCAATTAAATTATTCGAAAAATTAACTCAAAAAATTAACGAACTCCAAGACATCCCACAATTGATCAAAATAAATAGCGTGGAAACAGAATTTAAAGAAATAAGATTGGAAAAGATTAAAAATCAATATTCTGAACTAAAATCAAGATTAGAAAGACAAAAAAATAAAATTAAGAATGATGATAAGAAAAAAGAGGTAGAATCAGATAATCTTCAACCAACATTGGATTCTTTGGAAAAGGAAATTCATGAATTAGAGACGGAAATTTCTTCATTAAAAACAAAAAGATCAAATTTAATTGAATTAAATAAACAATTAAATAATTGTAACAATTCATTAGAAAAATTAGTTAATAAAATAGTAATTTCTACCAAAAATCCTAACATCAACAATATTCTAATGAAAAGAAATACTATAGAACAGCGAATTTCAATACAAGAAGAAAAACACGAGAATAACAAAAAAATTTTAGATTATTTAGACAGCATTTTATCATGGCTATTTTCTTGAAATTAAATATAAATTTTCTTTTTTTATGATTTTAATTTCTTGAATGTTTCTCGAATTTATTTATAGATATTTTCTATCTTTAGG
>DAHXPE010000202.1 GCA_027364495.1 Candidatus Heimdallarchaeota archaeon
AGAGCAAACTTGTTATTTAGAAAAAAATTATTAATAATTTTGAAATAAGAAAAAATTTTTAAATAAAATTATTAATGATTTAATTAGCCTATAAATAAATTTTTTATTGTTTTTGAAAAATTGAAACTTATTAGGGTAAAAGTTTAGTTTCATTTTATTTAAAAAAAAATGATTTCTTCTTGATTATAAATTACATTTTATGGCTATATTAGTTGTCAAACTTATTAAAGATTAGATATTTTCAAAAATAGGTTTAACACAATAATAAATTACATGACGAGAAGTTTATAAAAAATTCACCTTCTAAAAAATTAGTAATTTAAGTCTCACCTAAAAATAAATTAATATCATGCAACTAATCTTTAATTACTTGTAAATAAATTAAAAACTGATTAAATATGTCTTTCTTTGATAATGCTTATATTGGAGTCCCGCCATGGGATATTGGCAGAGCTCAAGGTGCTTTTCAAAAAATTGCAAACAATAGTCAAAAATATAATCTTAAAGATCCCTTGTTAGATATCGGATGCGGAACTGGAGAAAATTCACTCTTTTTTGCTGAAAAATTAGGCTTTTCATGTACAGGTATTGATACATCACCACGTGCTATTTCTAAAGCTATTGAAAAAGCAAAAAAACGAAATTTAACGGGAAACACATCTTTTTTAAACTACAATTTATTTGAATTAAATTCCTTTAGCAAGAAATTTAATACTATTATTGATTGTGGCGTTTTTCATATGTTCGATGCAGAATCCAGAAAAGAATATGAACACAGTATTAAATCTGTTTTAAACGAGAAAGGGAGGTTAATAATTCTTGCTTTTAGTTATCTAGAACCATCAGGTGTAGGTCCAAGCCAGAGATTGACCGAAAAAGATTATAATGCTATTTTTAAAGATGGATGGAAAATTATAGCTTTTGAACATGAGAAATTTGAGACTAATGTCGGAAAAAATGAATCCAAAGCACTATTGACAATAATAGAAAAAGAGTAACCTTCTCATGATGTTTGAATGTTTTCTTTTTCCTTTATTTTTTGAATGAATTTTTCCCAAGAAATTACTTTTATTCCAACTTTTAATGCCTTATCGATTTTTGCTTGACCTGGTTTGGTTCCTAGAATTAAGTAGCTTAGCTTACCACTTACTGATGTTGACCATTCATAACCTTCCTGCTCTATAAACTCTTGTATCTGTTCTTTCGTCATATTTGCTACTGAACCCGTCACGTATACCTTACCTTTAGATTCCTCAATAGTCCTTTTATCTTGAATTGTTTTGCTAGCCTTTGGTATTTGAGAATTATTGGTACTATCTTCTTCTTCTTCTTCTTCAGCATTTGAATCTTTTTCAGTCGATGGTAAATTCAAAAAATCAGTTAGTTTAGGAGAGGGTTTAGATTTTTTAACCGTTTTTAAATTTCCTACTGTTACGCCATTTTTCAGTAGATCTTCTAAAATAACATTATTCCTTATGCCTGTAATTATCTTATCTGCGGATATATCTGATATTCCTTCTATTTTTAATAAGTCTTCTTTTTTTGCATTTTGAAGATCATTCAATGTTGGAAAATATTTAATCAAAACTTTAGCAGTTGTTTTCCCTACTCCTTCAATTCCTAATCCGGTTAGTAGTATATCTAATGGTAAAACTTTTTTATTTTGAATTTCTTCATAAATTTTCTTACCATTCTTTCCTAGTAATGAAACCAAAGATAAAATAGTTATTTTTTTACTATACAAATCTCCAATTGTTTTTAAATAGCCCTTAGACATCAATTTCTCAACATTTTTATCACCAAGGCCTTTAATATCTACCACTCGAATCCAATACATTATTATTTGTTTAATTCTTTCAGAACATTGCTCATTTGGACAGACCAGTGTAACATTATTTTCGGTTAAATCTGTCTCACAATAAGGACATTTTGAAGGAGGAACATAAAACCTACCAATTTTTTCAGTTACACCAGTTATTTTAGGAATAACGTCACCCGCACGTTCTACGGTTACTAAATCACCTATTGAAATATCATTTAATTTTACAAATGCATAATTATGCATGGTTGCTCTGCTAATAGTGGCCCCAGCAACATCAACCGGTTCTAGTTCAGCAACGGGTGTTAAAACTCCGGTTCTACCAACTTGCCAAGTTATGCCTTTTAGTGTAGTAACTGTTCCTTGATTTTCAAATTTTAATGCTATTTGTCCACGAGGAGAATGTGCAGTAGTTCCTGCTTCTTCAAATTCTTTTCTATTATCCCAACGATACACAATTCCATCTATTTCAAAATCCAAGTCATTTCTTTTGTTCTTAAGTTCTGTATAAACACGTTCTAACTCTTGTAAAGAAGGATTCCTTAGAATTTCAAGGATAACAGTTTCAAACCCCCAGGAAGAAATAACTCCTAATTGTTGAGAGGTGTAAGTATAATTATTTAATCCAATTACATCAAAAACCATCAAGTGCAATTCTCTATTGGCCGAATCAATAGGATTCTTTTGTTTAATAGTTCCTGTGGCTAAGTTTCTAGGACTAGAAAACATTTCAGGCATTGACCCTTTTAATCTATTGAATTCAGATTTTTTCATATATAATTCCCCTCGAATATTAACTGTTTCTTTTATGGGGATTATTTTTGGAATACTATCGACTTTCATAATGTTAGCAGTAACATTTTCACCAAGTTGCCCATTACCTCTTGTCGAAGCTAATTTTAAAAACCCATTTTCAAAGATAATCGACATAGATAATCCATCTACTTTGTAAGAAGCTAAGATTTGCTTATCCTGAACTTTTTCAAACCAGGAATAGACTTCACTTATTCCTTCAGTTGCTTTCCTACAAGATAACATAGGAGGTTTATGTTCAACTGTTCCCTTTATTTCGTTTGATCCCACAAGGAAAAGGACCGGATTATCTGGATCTAGCTCGCGGAGTTTATTTTCGAGATTATCAAATTCTCGATCATCAATTTCTGGCTCTCCACGATAATAGAGTGCTTTATGATAAAGGATTTTATCTGCTAATTCTTTCATCTGTTCTTGATCTTTTTTATCCTTAATCATCTTTTCCTAGTATCCTTTCAAAGATTCAAATCAATTTTTTTGAATAATAAACGTAATTTATAAATCATGCTATCATCTGAGCAAGTCTGTTATTACTTTAAATACTATTTTAAATAGCTTATATTCAGAGGTTATTGAAAATGGAGAAAAAAAGATGCCAATGGGCAGGTTCAAGTAACCCATTGATGATTAAATACCATGACGAAGAGTGGGGAAGACCAGTACATGATGATCACTTGCTTTTTGAATTCTTAATTTTAGAAGGAGCCCAAGCAGGGCTTTCTTGGAGTACTATTTTGAACAAAAGAGAAAACTATCGTAAGGCTTTTGATTATTTTGATCCCATCTTGGTTGCCTTTTATGACGAAGCTAAATTTACGAAATTACTTGAAAATGAAGGAATCATTCGTAATAAACTTAAAATAAGAAGTGCAGTCAATAACGCGAAACAATTTTTATTAATTCAACAAGAATTCGGTTCTTTTGATAAATACATTTGGCAATTTGTTGAAGACAAGCCTATTCAAAACAAAATCGAAGCAATGACTGATATTCCAGCCTCGACAGATCTAAGTTCCATAATCAGTAAAGCTCTGAAGAAAAGAAAATTTAGCTTTATTGGAACCACCATCATCTATGCCTTCATGCAATCGATTGGTATGGTTAATGATCATATGACTTCTTGTTTTTGCTATGAAGAAATCAAGAATCTCAAATAAAGGAATTTACTATTTAAACATAAATCTTTAAGGATATCTATGTTTAATTGGTGTATCAAAATCTTGAGCCAATTGATGCATTAATCTAGACATATTCAGAAAATCTATATCTTTATTATCCATAAATTGCTCTATTTGATTTTTTAATTGCTTATGTACATTTTTTATTGATTCATCATTCATTATGGTATGCCTCAAATTAAATAACGACCCAATTAAACTCGTTCTTAAAGCTAATTTTCTGTTTCGAAAATATTTTTTTTTTATTAAATTATTATAATCATCTATAAAAACGAAGATCTCTCAAAATTTTGAATGAATTTACCTAATATAGTCTAATTAGACCAGTAATTGCTTTGAGATATCTGGTCAATAATTTTTAAACTAAAATGAACATAGAATGATCAGTATTATATATTTTTTTAATTACTTTGGAGTCTCCTAACTACGGAAGAATCAAATAAATTGGGACAGCATCTATCCCTGAGTTTTTTGTCCCTTTTTATTATCATCTTAATTAGCTTTTCAAATTTTTTATCTTCCGGAATTAACCATTCATGACTTAGGTCCAAATTTTCAGAATATTGCAGTTTAATAATCCAATATTCATCATAAACTGACTCTTGTGTTAAAACTACGGGCCTCTCTTCTGAACATTCTTTTAAAATGGGATTAATTTCTAATATTTTTGCAGTAAAGGGAGCAAATAAATTCATTTCATAATTGAATCCTTTTAAAAAGAGAAAAATTTCATTTTCAATCAATTTACTGGTATTTTTAAATATGTCCAATAATGTGAACTTTGATAATTTCTCCAATTTAAGCGCACCTAAGGAGGAAATACCCAAGATATAAACATCACTATAATTGGCATCTTTTTTAATCCATACTGCACCATTAGGATCATTAAGTGAAAATAAATAATCTTTTTTAGGAAAAATTAAATTTTCTATTGTAATGTATTCTGCTTTCATTCTACGAACCACGCAGATCTTTCAATTCCATCAATGTCAATACTAATCCATTTATTTTTTTTAATTATATCATATTCCTTTAATAATCTTGCATACAAAAAACTTTCTGGTTCATAAACATAACATTCAAACAAATTTGCTTTTAAAACCTTGAAATATTCAATTCCTTGATCTAGTATTTTTCCCTGACTTGTATCATAAAATATAACCTCCCCATTCTTTGCCAACTCTTTAAATTCAAATTTTAATAATTCGAGTAGCTTGTCTAATGTTTGATCAATATTCTCTTCTTCTGGATAAATATTATAACTGATGTTATAATTATTCGCTGTCCTTCGATAAGTCGGTCCAGTAAATTTTAAATGCAGATCAAACTCAAATAAAGTCTTATTTATCGAAGTTACAATTTTTGTCAAATAATTTTCTATAAACAATTGTTCTGAAATCACTTTTTTTGGTTAATATCAATATTTTATCTTTCTATATTTATTTTAAAAAACTTTTATTTTGGCTTAATTAAAAGACACATTTTGCTCAAAGCTTTGAGCAATGAAATTAAAATTCCAATAATAAATAAAAAAACTAAATTCTAATTTATAGAAAATACTCTATATGGTACCCTAATTTAAAATATATTATAGTTGATAGCCTTTGACAAGCCCATTACGAAGTAGAGATTTCAATAACTTTCTCCAATTTATCTACGAACATCTGATAAGTGTTATAGTTCTAGCTTCTATCATTCTCTACCTTCTTTGGAATCTAACAAGATTCATTTTTAAGTTAGTTTTGACAGAAAGTCAACAAAATGTAGCTTATGCCTTACAAGAATTTCTTAATAGCGTCTTAATAACTTTAATAATTGTTTTTTTTGTTATTAGTATCCAGCGCCGAGAATTTTCTTATTTTGAGCATATGTCTCTTATTAGTAATGGTATTATTAAAACAACCAGCTATCCATATAGAATTATTTATGCTAATCAACAATTACTTGATCTCTTAAATTATTCTGAAGAAATAATATTTAATATGAATTTAATATCTCTATGCCATCCGAATGATCAATTAAAGATTGAGAGTTTCATAAAAAATCAAGCCATACCATCTATAAAAAACATTGAATTAGAACTACTTACATCAGATGGAAAAACAAATCCTGTATTATTATCCATTTCACGAATGTTTTCTATGTTTACAAAAAAAGAAAAGGGTCTTTTTATTGTAGTGAATGATATTAAAAACCTTCGAGAAGCTCAAAAACAAGTTGAACATTTAATGCAAGTAGAAAAAGACTCATTTCTAAATAATTTTGTTCAAAAGGTTGGTCATGAGATTAATAATCCATTATCATTCATGATGTATGATTCAGAACGACTAATTGAATATGTCAGTAAAATGATTGGGATGTTAAAAATTTATGATGAAGTTGAAAAGAAAATAAAAATGAGCTCTGAAAATCCAGAAATAGTCAATAACATGGTTAGAATTGAACAAATGAAACGTGAAATGAATTATGAATCTGCTGTTTCTGATTTAGAAGAAATTTTGACTGCAACCAAGGAGGGCATCAATAGAATTGCTAAAGTTGTAAAAGAGGTAAGGACATATCCATTCCAGGGATCTGAAAAATATAGACAATCATTAAATAACATTTTAAAACTAACGATTGACCTAATAAAAGGTTATTATCTAAAAGATAAGCCAGATATTTTAATTCAATCAGATCTGGATATAAACTTACCTCAAATACCTTTGAAAGCAGGCGAAATAGCTCAAATATTACTCAATATGTTAATAAATTCCATTCAAGCAATAGAGGAAATAAGAGATTCTGGGAAAATAATAATTAAAACAAAATTACTTAAAAGTACTCAATTAGTTATGGATGAGAATCCTCTAATAGAATTATCAATCGAGGATAATGGAATTGGCATTAAAAATATTGATTTACCAAAAATATTTGATCCTTATTTTACAACTAAAAAAGATGGAACAGGACTTGGTTTAAGTAACGTAAAGAAAGTAATTGAAGACCATAATGGTACAATTGATATTAAATCAGAATATCTGAAAGGAACAATAATAATTATTACCTTACCAGCATATTAATAGAGAATGCTGAATAATTACCTTTTAAAAAGATTTATTTTTTCATTCAAAGTAATATAATTATAAAATAGGAAAAAAGAATAAATATTTATATTACTGATTGGGATTTCGTTTTTTCAATATTTCCTGTTTGATAATGTCTCTTAACACTTGTGCTTCGGGAGGTTTTTCGATAAAGAAATGAATGCGTGCTTTATTAATTGCATCTCTAGCAATTTCAAGCTCTGAATAACCGGTAATAAGAATTCTGATAATAGAAGGATCATATAAACGAACTTTTTCTAATAATTCAACCCCTTTCATACCTGGCATATTATGATCTGAAAGGACTAAATCAAAAGGTCCTTCTTTTTCTAATTTTTCTAGTGCTTCTTCTCCAGATTCAGCAGTAACAATTGAATAGGATAGTTCTTCTTCCCTTTCCAAAGTTTTTGCTAAACTTTGTAAAATTCTTTTTTCATCATCAACAATAAGGATGGAAGTAGCTGTTCTATTGATAATATATTCATTTCTATAATGTCCTTCCTCTACTGAACGTTTAAGAGATACATTATAGCCACTATTCAGTAAATAACCAGAAATTATTTCTAATAATGAATTACCACTTAATAGAGGATTTTGAATGGTTAATAATGCTCCATCTCTCTTCAAGGATAGTTCAGTTTTACCAAAACCAAAGTAATCATTGAAAATAATTTTCAAATTCGTAAGTGCTGTATCTAGAACAAAATTTTCAGTTGTTTTTTCAATAGCTGGTAAATGGATATCATGTATTTTTTTACCGATTTCTCTCAGTAGTTCATTTAATTTTTCAGTGTTGGAAATATTAACAGCATCAAAAAAGTCAACCAGAAATTCCTGTGGAAGGTAACTAAATCGCCTATTGCCAGTTGTGAATAAACCCTGTTCCCATCTAGGAATTTCAAGTAATGATGCAACATTTATAATGTCTTTTATAATTTCTTTTTCAGATTTTGCAGTATCTTCAGTAAAACCTTCCAATTTCGCACGTAAATCTTTATACATACCTATTCTTGAATCAACATCAAGAACCTCTTCTTCTAACTCTTTCAAATCTTGTTTAATAGAATCAGATTCGGCATTTTCTTCTGAAGACGCTCCATCTTCAGTTTGCCATTCAAGGAGAATTCTATCATTTACGATTCTATAATGAATATTAAAACCCAGAAAATCTAAAATTCCCTGGATTTGCCCAGCAATTCGCTCAGGAAACTTATGAAGAAAATTAGGATGGATAACAACTTTTTTTTCTGGTTCAGATGAGGCTAACACATAAAAAGATCTGAATGTATCAGAAACTTGTTGAATAATCTCCACTAGTGAAGCGAAATTTTTTGAGTAATTTTGTGCCAATTTAGACATGGTTTTTTGAATTTCAAGGTCCTGAAGAACCCAATTTCGCTGTTTTTTGACAAATTCATTAAGACTGGCATTATCGAGAAGAACTTCTAATAGTTCATCGATTGTCTGGCTCCGGACTAGGATAAAGCCACTAAATGAAGACAAGGCATCAAATAATTCTGACTTTCTTCGTAAGTCTCTTATCTCTTCCTCTGACTCTACGATATCAGTTTCGACTTCCATTTCTTCAAGAATTTCGATTCCACGTTCAATGACTTCATTCATTGTTCCATATCGTCTAGTTAAATTATCAAGCTTTTTCCTGTGCAAAGGACTAATTACAGTCTGAATTCTGCTAGTTCGTTTCAAAATGGTTGAATCCTGAAATTTTAATTAACATTACAGATTTGTTTTGGTTAATGTTTCAACGATAAAGTTGTAATTTAAATAATTTATTTAAATCTAGCATTTTGAATTATTCATATGTCAGTAAAATGATTG
>DAHXPE010000210.1 GCA_027364495.1 Candidatus Heimdallarchaeota archaeon
TGTGCGATATCCCATAAAGTGAAACACGATATACCCATAAAATGAAACAATATACCCATAAAATGAAACTCAAAACCAAAAAGAAAATAGTGAGAAAGCACAATATTAGGAGATATAATAAACTTGATTTATCAAAAAGAACTAAAAAATTTAATAGTGCTAGAACAGGCAATTGAAGATATGAAAGAATTAGAAGATGATATGGATGAAAAAAAAGAAAATATGAATCAAAATCTCAAAATTCTTGACAAATTAAATTATAATATTGCATCAATTGCATGAAAAAGTCAGCATTATGCACAGGAAAAGATTTTATTAATTAATGGATTATTAAAGACAGAAAAAATAAATTATCATCAGCTAAGAGCACAATTTAATGAACAATATCAAAATCTAGTATAAGAACAACTGATAGAAATGAGTAAAACGCCAAGCATTAGGGAAAAATCAGGCATTGATAGAAACAGATTACAGGATTTAATTCAACAAAGAGAGAAACTCAATGCAAAAATAATAACTACCTTAGAAAAAGCATTAAATTATTAAAATAATACTATGAAACTTAGTTGTATAGGGGTAAAGGAGAGTGCCAGTTAGGGAAGAAACGGCAGTCTTGAAGTGAATATTGTCTTATTTAAAATAATCCCTAAAGGCGTTTAAAATATATACTATATTGATTTAAAAATTTATTCCAGAAAATTCCACAAAATATATGATGGAAAAATTAGATCAATTATTTAATATTATAATAACATGAAAGACAATTTTCTTTTTCCATGAAAATAAAAATTCTAAACATTTAGATGATTTTGATCCTTGTAGCTACCTAAAAGTTGTAATCTTCAAATTTTTTTGTTATTCTAAAACATAATTTGAATAATACTTTCTTCTAAAAAGAAATAAGAAATAATTATTAGTCAAATCGACTTGAAAAGAATTGTACCGCTTTTAATAGTAATTCTACTACTTTTTTATTATTTTTCTAATTTCGAAAAGTATATAAGCTAGAGCTCAACAATAATGCTTAGCATAAATATGCTTAGCTTCATTGCATAGCATAAAAACAAAAAATTTTTGTCTGGATTTGAATTATCATGAAAGGTAAATTATCTAAAACTACTAAAGTAGTGCTTAAACTTATTATGGATGCTCAAGAACCTATAAAATCTGATGATGTTGTTTCTAACTTAAATTTTAACTTACGTACTGTTCGTTATGCCCTTAAAACACTCTGTGATTCTGAACTTATCGAACGTGTCCCTAACCTTACTGATCTTCGCAGTTACTACTACAAAGCTGCCCCTGGTGCTGAAGCCAGCTTTTTCTAATTTTTTTCTTTATCTGTTTTGTTGTTCCCTGTGAAAAAGCTCAGCAAGACTACAAAAGTTATTCTTCAACTAATTATTGACGCTCAGTCTCCCATCAATTCCGATGATATTATAACAAACATAAATTATAAACTTCGTACTGTCCGTTATGCACTCAAAACACTTTGCCCCAAATCTTTTGATCTATCCCCTTTGCTGTATCTAGTTTAATTTAATCCCTAATCTCATTCCTGCTATTTTTTCAATTCTTTCACTTTTTTTCACCTTTTTTTTTTTTAAAATTTCCTTTCTTTCACTAATCCCTTTTTTATCATATCTGGATAACCCCAGTGTTTTGTGCATAGATAATAATCTTTTCCCTCTTTTGGTTGCATCTGTTCGCCACAAGATGGACAAATGAAATCTTCTTTATTAGTCTGCTCGGTTGGTTCTTGAATTTCTTTTTGAATCTTTTTTTCGTTGGGTGGCTCTTTTTTTGCTTTCAATATTTTTGGATTCATATCTGACGCTGTTACTAAAGGTGGTGCTTCATTTATTTCCATTTCTGGTATTGTTATAAGTCTTGGCTCTTGATTTGATCTTACTTCATGTTCCCAATCGTCTAATTGTCCTTCTAAGGTATTCTTTAGTGAATAATATACAGATTCGGAGTCTTCATCTGGTTCTATATTTACTTGTAATCCTATTTCCATTGAATGCTCATTTTGATCGTGGAGTATTTTTCTACCCACGTTTACATTAATTGATTGAACTTTCATAATTTAATTTTTCATATCCTTCCTTAAGTTTCTATAGGAGACTCAAAGACATTAAGCACTTTTTTAGATAGTTCTTATTTTTAAAATAAAAAATAATTCTAGGATAATTTTATCTATACTGTGTTAATTTATTTTTCTTTTCGAATTGCTATTCCAATCATATATTGCAGATAAAATCAGAAGGAAAGAAGGCGGTTCTTTCAAAAACAAGATAAATTTTATCATAAACGACAAAATTCAAAAACCATCCGACAAAATTATTTAGTGTCACAAAAACAATGGAGTCGTCTGAAATGCTTGCAAAAGAAAGAACCAATAGTACTATTGGATACAACTTTATAAACCCTTCGACAATAGCTGAAAAACTTTCACATAGCTGCTTGAGACCGAATAAATATGAAAATTGCAATTCTAATACCAATATTTGTCCAAAATGTGGCCAAAAAACGAAATTAACTAGTAATTATGATCGTTTAATTTGCCATCTTTCAGAAACTGTCATATATAAGGTATATTATTATTACTGCTATTCATGTAAGACTGGATGGCCTTCAATACCACCTGATTGCTTACCAAACATCTCTATGGGAATAGATGTAATTGGACATATTGCAAAATACCATGTTTTAAACGGTCAAAGTTTTTCAAGTATTTCAGAACATTTACAAGAGTGTCACGGAATTAAACGATCTGTAAATGCACTAAGAGACAGTTTTTATCGATTTGAAATAGTCTGTCAAAAATCTCAGAAATTATTTGAAACTGCGATTCAAGCTTATTTTGAGAATAAAGACGTAAAATTTGTCACATTCGATGAGGCATTTTATAAATCACTTTATAATTCAAAGTTGTGTCTTGGTGTTATATTTTTGCCAGAGGTACAAGTAATTGCTGGGATCACAGTATCTAAAGAACATAACCAAGAAATAATAAAAAATATACTGAAAAATTTCAAAGAAAATATAGGTGATCTAGATGCTATTGGTGTAGATCTTGCACCAATGTATAAAGAACCGATTGCTGAGGTTTTTACAGCTATTAGTGTACAATATTGTGTGTTTCACTTTTTTCAGATCCTATTTCGAAATATTGTTAATCCCCTAGCCATTGAAATTAAAAAATTATTAAAAGAAGAAATAAAAATCTTTCGTACTGACCTTAAAACCAGATTTGAATCTTTACAAATTCAACTTCCGGGAAAATATCACCACTTACTAGAAGAGATTCAAAAAAGGTTTGACTTTTGTTTAAAGAGACGATATCCAAATTATTTAATAATTGAAATTGAATTATTTATTAATGAGTTGGTTCAATCTGTCAATGACTCACGTAATTCATTTGATTTAAAAAATTTTTTAAATACTCAGGAACATGACTTTCTTAATGGATTAGACACCATTATTGTCCCATCTGAATCTTTTATAAGAAAACTAAAGAAAAATAAAAACTTAATAGAATTTCAGGAAGTTTTTAAAGCCATAAATGAGCTTAAATCATTATTTCAATTGTCTGAAGAAGAAAAATTTAACCATTCATTTCAAGAGATAGAACAAAAATGCAAGGAATCATCAAACTTACATTTAAGGAAAATTTTTTCTTATTTAGTTAAATACCAATCAAATTTGACTACATATCTTCACAAAGGAGTAGATAAGACAACTTCAATTTTAGAACAGGTCAATCAACGAATGAAAAAAAGTACTAAAAATAACCGAGGAGGTCATTATGAAACTACAATGCAGGGTTTTTCAAACATTTATGAATTTTTTTGGAACACACAGCCGTTCAGGAGTGGGACAGAGTCTAAATTTGCAAAAAAATCTCCTATTGCAAGATTGGGTGAATCAATCCATAATATCCAGACTAATAATTTATCAGGAGAATGGTGGTCCTGGTTAAAACCACTAGCCTATCATGATTATAAAGAACAAGCAAAAATACAAAAAGAGAAAAGAAAATCTGAATCAAGGGTATTTTTAGCTAATAAGGAATTGAAAAATAATAATCTAACTCTAAATTATTATGAAAAGGCTAAAAATAGATGGAAAAAGAGCGAAACACTCCAATCCATTAGAAATATTAAGAATATTAATTCAATCGAGATCATAGAAGGAAAAAAAGTTATTGGAGACTTAAAAGGGTTATCTACATTTACTAAAGATCTCTACATATTTTTGTTGCAATTCCCAAATGGTATCCAACGTTCATTTCTAGTTTCTCACTTTAAATTACCAAGAAGTACAATTTATGATGCTTTAATGAGATTGCAGAATAAAAATCTTATTTATCGTAAAAAACAGTCGACTCAAAAACGAGGAAGGCAACCGGTCCATTATCTCGCTGTCCCTTTGCCAAATGGGTAATTTCTCTGGAGAAAATTTTTATTTACAATAATTCTTCTTTGTTATTCTTCTCTTGTTTAGTGTATCCTCTACTTCTTGAATGAAAAAGCCTACATAATTTGTATTTATTTGTGAAAGAATTTTGTCGCCTATTTCAAAATTGGAGTTTAATGGGACTAAAAACTCGAATGCTCTCA
>DAHXPE010000230.1 GCA_027364495.1 Candidatus Heimdallarchaeota archaeon
TTTTAAACCTCAAAATTTCAAATTTTAGGTATGAAAATCGAGTCAACATCTTTTGAAGCTAATGGAATGATTCCAGAAATTTATTCTTGTAAAGGTACTGATATTTCACCAGAATTACATTGGGATGAAGTACCACCTAAAGTTAAATCGTTTAGTCTACTAATGGATGATCCGGATGCTCCAGTCGGAGATTGGGTTCATTGGATTTTAACTAACATAGCTCCAAACACGCGTCAAATTATTGAAAACAGTAAGCCAGCAGAAGCTATTATCGGAATCAATAGCTGGAAGAAAAATACGTATGGTGGTCCTTGCCCTCCTTCAGGCACTCATAGATATTTCTTTAAGTTATACGCATTGGATATTTTACTGGATCAAAAGAAAAAATATACTAAAGCAGAATTACTTTCGGCAATGAAAAATCATATCCTTGCTGAAGCAAGTTTAATGGGAAAATTCAAAAAATAAATTCTTAAAATGGAAGTATTAAACTTTTTGTCCGCAGTTTTCACAATACACAGCATTACCCTCTAATTCTGCACCACAATTAGGACAATATCTGGATTTAATTGCATCTTTCGTTTGTATTTTTACTACATTTGTCAATTGGTTATCAATTGATAAATTAACGCGATTTTCTTCAGCATATTGAGTTGCTGAATCAACCATGGCCGTCATATCTATAGTTCTTACTGAAAGTGCCTCACGGTAGATGACATATGATGAAATTGCCGTAAATGGAGCAACAAGTGAAAATATTATCGATTGTACAATATCATAAGAATAAATAATCGTGAATGAGTTATAAGCATTTAATAATTTGTTAGCTACTGCTGGATTATGAACTATAAGCCATGCAAAGGCTTTTCCAATAAGTAAAACTCCCATTTCTCCCAAAAATAAAAGTAAAACTATCCCTAAAATGTTAAAAAACTGACTTTTAACCAAAGAAAATGAACGTTTTATTGTTGTTATTGGTTTCAATTTTTCATCTATTAGAATTGGAAATACCAGGCTGGTAAAGGTCATTGCTAGTAATCCTGGAATATACCAAAAATAGGATCCTATCTGAATCATAATTGAGGTTATAACACCTATAATTAAAACAGGTCCGATTACTATAGTAACGTCTGAAAGTTGTTTTTTAATTGTTTCATCTCTCTGATCAAAAACGTTTTTTGTCAATAATATTGAAATAACAAAAGGTATTGCAAGAAAAGCCTGATATATCACTTGTGCTATAAAATAAATTACAAAAGATTTTGTTATAAATGTACTATTACTTGCAGTCGACGTTAGAGTCGGTGCTGAAAACAAATAATCTTGAAATCGCATATAATATTCAGATTGAACAACTGAAAAGCCAATAAATGAACTACTTTGAGCAAAGTTAATTAACCAATAAAAGCCAAGCATAATCCCTTTTATAATCAATAAACTAGCTAGGTATATCAACCAAAATTTCCAAAAACCCTTTTTATATATTGAAAATATCTTTTCAAAAGTCCTTTTAATGCTGAATTTTCCATCTCCGGTTTTATTTGACTTATTTGGTTGGTTGGTTGCATTCAATGCTTAATAACTCCAAAATGAAATTGTCTTACTAATTATCAATTGCCTATAATATTAATATAAATATAATTTCTTTAAGGAATAAAAAATTTTTTATTATAAATTGATTTATTACAATGAGATAATTTTGGACCACATATAATTTTAATTCAACTCATGATCAATAATTTCCCACATTGATTGTACTGATGCCAATAAAACTATCTTAAAAGAATTAACTTTTTTACTATCAAACAAGGGATTAAAAAAAAATTGTGACAATTCATTAACAGTGCTTGCTATTATTAGCTGGTGTTCGTTATTTGGTACCAATCCTTTTATGATTCCAGTCAATTTTTTCGATTCTATTATTTCTCCATCTAAAAATTTTACTATCAAATTGCCATTTTCGTCTAAATTGGTTTCAAAAATTGATGCTCCTAGTGCTCCACATTTCAATGAAGAATCACGAATTGAAATAGGTTTTATATTTTTTGTAAAAAAAAATCTTGGCATCATTGTCAATGAATTTACTTTTCCAAGGACTATTTCACCTAAATCTATTGGATCTAATGGATTAGCTATTTTCAAAAGAGAAAAAAGTGCTTCGCAAAATTTGAAACCTTCAGAAGTCAATACCGTTCCTTTTCTGCCTACATTTTTTTCTAAAAGCTTTTCTTGTTCTAATGAATCTAAAATTTTTCTTACTCTAGAAATTGGAATTGCTAAAGTATCAGTAATAGTGTATCTACTCCCCGAATCATTCGAATAGACATAAAATAAAGTTAATATTATATGAGCTGGTAAAATCAAATGTTTAATTGTTAACTGATTATGTATTTCCTTTATTACCATAAAATTTTTTTGTATGTGCTTATACAATTCTAATGGACCATCATTTAAATTTA
>DAHXPE010000265.1 GCA_027364495.1 Candidatus Heimdallarchaeota archaeon
ATTTAAAAAGACTAAAAGATTACTTGTAATTGGTGCTAAATTTGTTAAAACTCTTTTTTTATGAGTTTAGCACCTTATCCCTCCCCCTTAGAATCTTTTTTTTAACGAAATTTAAGTAAGTTTTTTTTTAAATATTCAACATTCATTTCGTCCTGTTTGAATAGCATTTTACCTTTGTATTTTCAACCACTCAATTTTCTGATCTTTTCTCTTTATTTTTAAATGAAATTAGCATTTAGATAATTATAAGGAATTCACAAAAAACTTTAAAAAATCATTTTACTATGAGAATTCACGTATTTTATTAATATGTAATTACATTAAAAAGAAAGATGTTAACTGTACTAATTTTTGTTTTCTTTTCGTTCAAAAAAAAAAAATAAAAAGTTAAAAGATTTTATTTATTAATTGACATTAAAGAATTTTTAACTAAGCTTATTTATCTGAAGTAAATGCAATGTCAAAGGTAATTATTCAATCTACTAGTCCTGAATCTGTTGTTGCTGATTACGGTTCAATGATGGATCAGTTGCAATATAAAAATATTTTAAAACCTGATTTAACCACCGTTGTCAAAATTAATCTTTCATGGTCCCTTTTCTTTCCTGCTTGTTCTACTCCCCCATGGCAATTAGAAGGAGTTCTTTCAAAACTTGTTAAAGATGGCTACAAGGACATTGTTCCGGTTGAAAATCAAACTGTTGTTACACATCCATGGAAGGGAGCTTATTTAAATAAGTGGCTTCCAATTATGAAAGATTTAAACCTTCAATATCGTCCTTTGACCAATGAAGAATGGATTACTTACAAACCAAAATCTGAAATGCTTGGTATGTATGAACTTTTTGGTGAAGATGGCATTATTATTCCAAAAGTCTATCAGGGCAGTAATATGATTCATTTGCCAACCATGAAAACTCATGGTCATTCTGTTACCACTGGTGCTATGAAAAATGCTTTTGGTGGTTTAATTCCTAAATACCGACATCATAGTCATGCAATTTTAGATGAGGTTTTAGTTGATCTACTAGCCATTCAAAAAGAAATCCATCCAGGTCTCCTTGCCTTTATGGATGGCTCTGTTGCTGGTGATGGCGCTGGCCCTAGAACCATGAAACCTTACTATGCCAATATTTTACTTGGTAGTGAAGATCAAGTTGCTATTGACGCAGTTTCAGCTAAATTAATGGGATTTGATCCTCTTAAAATTAAATACATTAAATTAGCACACGATAAAGGTCTTGGTATGGGTGATGTTGACCAAATTGAAATTCTCGGTATGGATCGTCCATCTTTTAATGAGACAAATTTTGGTTTTAAGACTAAAAAAAGTCTTGTTATTAAATGGGATCAACATCTACGTAAAACTACTTATAAACATCGCCCTTTAAGACCCCTTCATTGGTTCATGTTTAAAACTCCATTCTTTAGATTATTCATAGCTGCCTCTTATGTTTACCATGATTTGATATGGTACCCTTTTGCTGGTAAAAAAATCATCAAAAAATTCAATCAAACTCCATGGGGTGAGTTATTTAGTAACTATTCCTATGGAGAAGAGATTAAAAAATATCCAGAAATTATCAACTGGAATAAATACTAAAATTATATTTAATAATTTTTCTTTGATTTGCTTTATGACAAAAAATCTAAAAGTCCAATAATCGTAATATATAAATTAAATTTTGATGTAAAACAGATTGCTAACATTTGATTGAATCGAAACATTGAAAAAAGTCAACATTTTTCTCTATGCATCTTTTGCTGCTTCCGGATTGCAAGTTGGTGGCGTATTATTGAAAAATACATCTTTATTGATTTTTTATAATTTGCTTTCAACATCTCGAATTCTTTCAAGAGGATTTGATTTATCTAAGTCACCAAAAAATCACATGACTTTTGTCTTTAATTTATCAAAATTTTTTTCTACATACTGACGTATACCATAAAATACTACGCATGCACTGATTTGAGGATTTAAACAGGCTGAATATTATGAAAATGCTACATCCATACAAAAACCAACGATGCCGATAGTTTTAGACGAAGCATAACCAGAGTAAAGGAGATATTGGACTTAACCGAACACATCTTTTTCAACTTGTGATATTTCTGTAGCCATCGCTAATTTTTGAGCATCGGTTGGGTTTGTAGTAGCGTTCTCCATTGTAGAAGTCAGGAGCTAAGACATTGATCCTCGTTTTGCTAATCTATCAACAGCATCTTTAATATGGTCAACGAGACTATACCATTCCTGCATTAAAATAACTACCTTCCTGTTTGGGATGCAGGTAGTGACAGATACAGATTTTCTGTACATCCATTCGATTTAAAACTAGTAATTGTTCCAATCATTTTTAGTCTTTCCTATAAAATGATTGAATATTGTTAATTTTAATAATTAAAGAGCTAACTTTCTATATAGATCTAATTTGTTGTTCAATTCTACTGGATAGATAACCTCATTTGCTAATAGTTCCATGAGTAGCATATCATGATATTTATTATAAATAAAATCTGCTTCTCTCAATACTCCAATTTCTTTGTAACCAGTCTTTTTGTATGAAGTAATAGCACGTTTATTGAAACTTATAACATGTAATTGAAGTCTATGATAACCAATGATTTCAAATGCATAAAAAGACAATAAATGCATAGCTTCCGTACCGTAACCCATCGATCGATCCACAGGCTCCCAAATTGCAATACCAACTTCAGCGGATACATTCTGACTCCAAAGCCTAGTAAAACCAATCGTTCCAATGAGCTTATTCTGTGCTAATGTTTCTATACCTAATACTAAATTTCCTGTTTTCTTGCTGTTCCATGAGGCTTTTATAAAATCACGTTCTTCATCAACAGAATTAGGAGTACGTGATGCTAAAAATGTTCGCAACTCAATTGAATTCCAATTTTTATGAATTGTTTCTGCATCAGCTAATTCAAGACCTCTTAGTCTGACAGTTAAACCTTCAATCATTTTTTTTCATACCTAAAAATGTAGTTAAACCAGAAATATTGTATCTGGGTTAATTTGATCATGGAAATTATTCATTGTTACGTTTTTTTAAGAACTCTATTTTTGTACTTTTTTAAAACAGAATTATGGTATTACTTTATTTTTTTCCTTCATATTTTGATGTTTTGAACTTAGTTACAATCAGTCAAGATTCAACTACTGAAAAATTTAAAATTATTCAATTAAGTTAAAATAAAGGTTTTTACCAGAATTACTTATTTATAATCGAATATTGAAGCCTAAACCATTCTAAATTCTTCTGCCATCTTTTCTGGGACTGCATCATTTGTCCAAAGATAGAGGCCAGTTTCCTGCTTGTTCTACTCCCCCATGGCA
>DAHXPE010000023.1 GCA_027364495.1 Candidatus Heimdallarchaeota archaeon
GGCTCGACTCATACTGGGATACTTATCTGCAATAAGGGTTAAAGCATATAAGTATAAAATATATTGATGATCCCTATTGACTGGAAAAAGTAATTCCATTTCCTGTTTGATAAAAGAAGAAAATTTTGTCGGTTGTTGAGATGTAGAAATCATTGTTAACTCTTGCAGAGGAAACACAAAAACTTTTTGGTTAACTTAAAAGGGAAAACTCGAGTTCCATGAACAAAATGATTTGCTTTGTAGGAGAAATATTCAAGAAAAATATAAATATTCCTTGACATTTTTTAATTTTGACCAATAAAAGCATACAAGAAATCAATTTCAAAAATAAAAAATTAACTAAAAATAGAGTTAGAAACATTGAAACATGCATTTAAAAAAATGAACTACGAAGAAGATGTTGTTTTTTCATCTGAAATTTATTGGAAACATAAAAAGATTTTATATAGTCGTCCCACTCCATGCATAATGTTACTATGTTATAACGATTCATTGTTTAATCTTGTAACTTCAAAATATAAGAATGAAAAAATAAAAGGCTTTTTTGGTGATGTTAGAGTTTTAAAGGCATTTAATTATAAAATTGGAATATTAGGAAAATTTGGTGTCGGTGGGCCAGTAACTGCAGTTTTAACAGAGGATTTAAAACAATGGGGAGTAAAAATAATTATTTCACTAGGATTAGGAGCATCATTGCAAAAAGATGTAAATATTGGAGATTTTATTATAGTCGAAAAGGCATTACGGGATGAAGGGACCTCCTTTCATTATGAACCAAACCAGGAATATGCATTTGCTTCTGACGAATTATTGAAAAAAATTTCATCCAATAACACATTCAAAAATATTAAGTTGCACTATGGATCTGTTTGGACTACTGATGCAATATATCGAGAAACAAGGAGTGAAATACTAACTTATCAATCAAAAAATATATTGGCTGTTGAAATGGAAACTGCAACTCTTTATACGGTCGGTAAATATTGTAACATTCAATGTGTTTCAATAATTGGTGTTAGCGATTCAATAGCTTTATTAAAATGGGAATTCAAAAATAATTTGGATGAAATTATTAACCAATTTTTAATTTTATTAGATATTCTTCTGGAATACTTACAAAATGAGTTCATTTGAAAATCCAACCATTGTGGTTCTTGCATACAATCGATTAAACTCAATTACAAGGCTATTAAAGTCACTTACTAACGCTCACTATGAAACAACTGTAAGATTAGTGCTTAGTATTGATGGAGCAGTTAATTCAGAAAATAAAGAGATAATAAAATTTTGCAATGAAGTAGAATGGATTTATGGAGAGAAGAATGTTATTATACATGAAAAAAATTTAGGGATTGTTAAACACCTCTTTGTCAGCTTGGATTTAACAGAAAAATTTCAATCAATAATTTTATTAGAAGATGATCATTATCTTTCACCAGTTTTCTACAAAGCGGCTTGTGAATTTTTAAAATTTTATGATAAAGAAGAAAAAGTCTTTGCGTTTTCATTATACAACCATACTAAAAATGGTTTTAATAATCTACCGTTTTATCCACTGCAAGAGGATAATGACGTTTATTTTGTACAAATTGGTTTTACTCAAGGTTTTTTGATAACTGAAAGTCAGTGGACCAAATTTAAAAAATGGTATTCAAATGTTAAAAACCAAAAATTGAATGAAAACGATCCATTACACCCTTTATTGTTACAATTGGATAAAAAAAGGAATGAATGGTTTCCTTTAGTTACAAAATATTTAGTTTGTGAAAATGAATATATTGCATTTCCTAGAGATTCATTATCGGTAAATTTCCATGATATTGGAACCCATAATAAAGCCTCTTCATCATGGTATCAGGTTCCTATTTTATATGAAAAAGGAGATTTTAGATTTAAAAAATTCATCGATTCCAATTCAGTCTATGATTCCTTCTTAGAGATATTACCAGATAGATTGATTAAATTAAATAGGAATTTAGCAATGTATGAATTTGATGTTGACCTATATGGTAGTAAACCAAAAGGTATATTGAAAAAACAATATCTTTTAACAACTCGACAACCCAGGAGATTCGAAAAATCTTTTGGAAAAAGAATGAAGCCATTAGAACAAAATATAATTGAGAATACTGAAGGAAAGGAAATTTATCTTGCTAATCAAAAAGAATTTAAATTCTCATCCTTAACTGACTTAAAAAACAAAAGATCTCTCTTTTATTTTTTTAATGAAGGAACCAATTTAAAGATATTAATAAAAATATCCTTGACCGGATTATTACAAAAGTTGAAAATAATCTAAAGGATTAGAGAGTATAAAAATCCAGTTTATATCGTCCAATCCGTGTTGAATTTCATTATGTTTGTCAAATTGAAAATTCTACATGTTAATTGATTTTCGTCAGCTATCATTTTAATTTCAGTTTCATTTCTTCCAGTTAAAATGGGCTTAATTCCAGATTTTATATATCCAACAATGATCAATTAGCTGTATAACCATTTAAACCATAAAGTTAGCTATTATTTGACAAAATTAACTTCTAAAATAATTTTTGACTTAGTTTTTTGATTTTAATTTTCATTTTTTGAATCTTGATCAAAATAATAATTTAGTGGACTTTTTATAACCAATTTTGAAATCCAGTTCAAAATATGAATTTCGGTTGAATTATTTTATGGTTAGTGTTTTATCAGTTTTTTCTTTAATAATATTCTCTATTGCTTCTCTTTCATTCTTACTGCTTGCATATGTAGCTATAAGAAATGATCCTAAATATAAAGTGAATCAATTATTTAGTCTAGCTTTTATTTTTGCCTTTTTCTATTTCATATTCATGGGTTTATACGTTCTACCTGCATTCGTATCTTTAGAAAAATATGATCAATATTTCGCTTTATTAGGATTAATTTTCATAAATTTAAGTATCGCTACTTTTGCTTTTGTATCACAATATATCCAACATGCAAATGTACAAACAAAACAATTAATAATTATTTTTATTGTTTTTTTGGTCGGTCTATTTGCTACATATTTAATGACCTTTTATTTTAATGATTTACCAATTTTATTTTTAGGTTTTACTTTATTAAATATTGCATTGTCAATTAATTCCATTTGGTTCGTGGTGGTACTGTATATAGTCGCTAAAAAGGAAAAAACTGACATGCTTTTCAAGAAGAAAGTTAATAATTATAATATAGGCTTTATTCTCTTTAATATATTATCAGTTTTAGGTTGGGCACTAGCTTTATTTTCTCCTTTAAGTCCAGAACTAGCTCCATTACCGCCTGGCATTTTAACACTCATTGCGAGTTTCTTAATGGCTAGAAGTTTTTTAATGAAAACCAAATAGCTATTTAATTGATCTAAATTCTTTTTCTACCTAATTAGTTTGATTTATTTAGGATCAGATACAAATAATAAGGAATGAAAAATTATTTTTAATTCTGATAGGCCAGTAAATTAAATAATCTCTATTTTTTTATGTGACTTGATTTCTACATGGATAATTTGGATTATATTGACACGGAAAACAGATTTATTAAACCTAATTTTGCTAATAGTACTGTTAGTGCTATTAGTTCTGTTATTAGAAAATTGGATCTCATAATTCCACCTAGATTTCTATCTTCAAGCAACAAATTAATCGATGGGATTTGGAAAGAGCGCGGAAAACAAGATAAAGTTCAAAATATAGTGTTAATTATTGCTGATTCTCTTGGAACATATAATATTAATGAAACTGGTGTTTTAAAATCCTATTTAGAAAAAAACCTTGAGTTGGATGCATCATTTCCTACAATGACATCGACCAACATGGCAAGCCTTAGTCATGTTCAATATCCATCGACTCATGGTCTTGTTGGGTATAATATTTTCCATGAAAAAATTCATGGAATTTATAATTCCTTGAATTACAAAACTGTTTTCAATTATGAAGAGGTATCTGTTGAAAATCTTCATTTGAATAAAAATGATATTATTGCTGGCGAAAATGTTTTCTCAATTCTTGATCATCAAGCAAGACTATGTATGGAGGACTTAAATTATGAAATTTGGGTTCCTGAGATGTTTTCGATGCAAGGTCTTCCTTCATATTTGTTTGGAAAGACGACTCCGAAATTTACCTATAATCCTTTTGGGCCAAAAAAGATGCTTCAGGAATTGTATCACCATCTCTTCAACTCAAGGTCTTTGAATATAATCTGTATTTACTTTCCTCTTACTGATATAACTTCTCATATATATACAGCACAATCAAAAGAATATTATAACTCAATGAAGTTACTAGAGTCAATGATAATGGCATTGGAACGACATCCCACGGTGACAATGGGTGAAACTGCTGTTGTAGTTACTAGTGATCATGGACAATGTAAATTACCGACAGGTGATCAAAGAGTTAGAGTTTCTCATGCTGATGTGAAAGAACACAACGAACAAGGATTTTCAATTGGAACATCAGGAAGAACATTGCATGTCTACTATTCAACTGAATCTGGTCAAAAAAATGCAGAAAATTACCTTGAAAAATATTTTGGGAATGGAAAAAATGGTTTGATTCTAGAGCAACAGGAAGCAATGAAATATTTAGGTCCTAATAAACCATCAGATGTATATTTGAATAGATTAGGCCAAAAAATTGTCCTAGTAGATGAAAATTTTTATTTAGATTATCCAGAAGTTGTTCATTTTGGAGATGAAAAAGAATTGCTAGCACAACATGGAGGTTTATCACAAAATGAATTGAAGGTTCCTTTTATTATTATTTAATTATTGGTTACAATTTTGTCCTTTGAAAATATGTTTTGTAAATGTTACGGAATTACTTTTATATCTGACGACCAATCGACACTTTCACATGTATCAGGAAGTAAAATGGATATGATTTAGATAAAATTGATATTAAAAAATTTAAATTAAGATCAGGAAAAGTTATTAAAGCACTAAGTATAGAAGGTGGTTCATTTGCCGTTGAATGCAAAGTAAATCAGAGAAAAAACAATGATGAACGTTATATTGTCATCATTGATGTTGCAAATTCTGAATGCCGTTATGATAAAACTCTCTTGATTTATCATAATGAAAATATTATAAATTAGGAGAGAATATTCCTAAAACTAATCTTTTAGAATTTTATAAAATCATTTAATTTTTTATAAATTGATTTTCCAATTGGATTAGACTTCCATTCCAGCATATTTAAATGGTTGGCATCCTTTACTGTAAAGTTTTTGACTGTTTCACCTTTCAAAGAAACTGAATTTGACTGTACAAGACCATCATTCTGAATTTGACCAATATGAATCCAAGGAAATACTGAATTAATTCTTATCTTCCAAAAAATGAATGGCTCCCAGATAAGTGGCAACCTACCAAACGTTTTATTATTTAAACCTGCTACAGTAACAATTTTTACATATTTAATGGTCTCTGGTTTATTTAAACTTTTCAGGAACAAACTATTAGTTTCCATTTGAGTCATTTGAGAATTATTTTTAATTAAATCGTGTATGGAGATTGATGATGGTAAATTATAAATAAAAGTTAAAAAATCAATCAATTCCTGTACGGGTAAGAATAACCATTTATTAGCTAAGAGAGTTCCATGGTTAGGAGTTCCAAGTAGAATTATCGTTTCAATAAAGCAATTAGGAAATAATTCTTGTTTTTGATTATGTTGATTGCATTTGTACTTTATTAATGCTCTGGCAAGCAATCCTCCCATGGAATGAGCAATAATAGTGATTTGGACGTTTTTCGCATGTGAAGGCGTTAATTTTTCTTCTAATATGTTATATAAATGAATTACTAACGAATGAACCTCTGTATTAGGATTAAAAATTGGTGTTCGAATTGAATTTGGCTTGGTAATATCTAATCCATAATCAGAATCATAATAAGACAAATTCCAGATATTATCAAACGGGTTATCTTTTGATTCTTTTATTGCATCGTTTATTTCTCCTAAGTCAGAAGTGGATCCTAGAAAGCCGTGTAAAAGTAAAAGAACTCTCATTTTTAATCCTCTGAATTTATGAGAGTGGATAAAAAGTAATTGATTTTTTAACCTTTTCCGTGGAAAAAATAATGCAATAATAACAAATACCACTAATTCTAAATTATTTTTTGTTTTTTTTCTTTAACATACTGGTATAAAAAAACTACGCAGGTATTTACTTCATCTATAAGTACAAATAGAAAATTCATTTGTAAATTTGAAATCAAATTGATAACTATTACAATTTTACTAAGAAATTGCATTTTAAAAAATTTTGATACTAAAAAAAGACTATTGTTACATTTTCTATATTTTTTTCTTTACTTCTAATTAAATTCCGAATAGAAATTGCAAATTATAATTAGCCTTAAAATTCTTACAAATGATAATTTATTCTTAAAATTGTTAACTTTTTACAAAATTGTTTCAACTGGGTTAAAATAATAACCGAGACTATATAATTATCGAGATGTATACCAATTTGTAAAGAATTTAATAAGATTCATTTTTAAAATTTTGCAAATAAAGAGGTTCGAATGATGAATGATGTTTTAGAAACTGATAAGAAAGGAACGGTGAATAGGGAGATCAGTATCATTAATGAAATTGAACAATTTTTGGCCATTTCTATTCCTCAAGTTAAAACTGTTCGTACTGGAATAATAGGTTACAAATTTTCAAATAATCATGTAACAGGCTTAGTTTTAAATTCTTTAAACTGTGAAGGAATCTTAGAGAGGATATTTGCATTAGAAAACTTGGAAACATTAATTTTAAATGATACAGAGATAAATGAGATTCCTGATTCAATTAAAAATATGAAAAAGTTGTCTGAATTGTCTTTTAGACAAAACTTTATTCAAATAATTCCAAAAAATTTATTCGAATTGACAAATTTAAGATTTTTAAATTTAAGTAATAACAGATTACGAGATTTTCATGTCAATGAGGGCCAATTGCCTTTAATTAGAATTATTGCTCTTGAAAATAATTTAATTGACTGCGTAACTATTGAAGAAAATTCCTGTTTAATTTTAGAAGCACTTTATTTGAATAATAATAACCTCACTAAATTGAATATTGAAAATTTAATTAATCTTAGGTATTTAGCACTTCAATATAACAAACTGATAGAATTACCTGACTTAAAAAAATTAAATAAACTTATCAGTCTTGAATTAGATTTTAATGGTTTAACAGATATAGCAAATATAGTAGATATCCTGACTAATCTTGAGACTTTTTCTATCAGCTATAACCGGATAGAAAAAATCGATTTTACTAATCCCAGTTACAGAAAAATACCACATTTTTTCTTTAATGACAATCCCTTAGATAAAACGTCAAAAAAACAATTGTCACATTTCACAAAAACAAAATCAAAACCAAAAAACATATTCTTTTCTTAAAATGTTATTTTCTAAACAAAGTTATTTTTGTTTTTAAAAAATTGTTTGTTTCAAACCTTATTTTCAGATCAAAATGGATCTTGATTTGACCTTTTAAAATATTTTTGAAATTGAATACGTCTACTTATGGTATTTTACCTTTCTTTTTATTGGCAAAAAATTTCAAGCGAGTTTTAACGAACATAGTCAATTGTTTACCAGTTTTTGGAATGATGTAATGATTATGTAATATTTGATCCAATTATTAATTCATCGAATGATTTTTAACCTATTAGCCAATTTTGTATTGCATGTCAAAAAAGATAGATTTTTCAATTTATGAAGTTCAAAAAAAACCTTTTGTTTTAGGTTACCGATTAATAATATTATTATTAGGGTTGGTTGACCTAGCCTATGCAAATGTAACAAGTATTTTAGGAGGAACGCTACTTACTCCAGACAAATATTTTACTTATCAATCAAACGCTTTGGTCTTGATCTGGCTTATTCTAGCATTATTATGGAGAAATAATCCAGAGAAATTAGATAAAATTTGTGGACCAATACGAGGAGCAATAACCGTTTATATTTCCGTTACATTTATTGTTTATGGTATTGTTCTAGCTCCATTAAGTAATCCAACTGGAATTGGAGCAATTCAAAATCTAATTCATCATTATTTAAATCCAGTTGTTTTTATATTAGATTTCTTCTATACAGAACGAAAACAATATAGATGGATCTATATCCTACCCTGGTTGATATATCCTCACTTATATTTGATTTTTTCGTTCATTTTTGGTTCTATTACTGGTGATTACATATACTTTTTCTTGGATTATCCACAACTGGGATTTATAAAGTATTTAATGTGGTATATAATTCTTTTTAGCTTAATTATAATATTATCAGTTATTTATTTGGTTTATAATATATATTATGGTTCGAAAAAATTAGTTAATTCATAAAAGAAAATATTTTAATTATTTATTATATCTTTTATTTTGCTATTGTAAAATAGGATGCATTTTTAATTTAGATAAAAAATACACTATTTCTTTTCTCCACCAATGCCAATCATGAGTAACATCAAGTCCCCAAAGATCAAGCCAATTATCTTTAACTCCAATTTTATGTAAAACTTTGTTTAATGCTATACTTTGTTCTACATGCCATTCTTCAAAAGCGCCTTGTCCTGAACAAATAATAATATCACTATCATTAAACTTATCAAGATACCAAGGATCTTTTAAGTTTGGAAGATATCTTAAAGGATCATTAAAGTAAATATTATCATCAACAAATTCGCCAACCGAAAAATTAAGAGAATAAACGCCACTAAGACCTATAAAGCCATCTATAACGTCTGGATGCTTAAAGAAGAAGTTTGCGGCATGGTAAGCCCCGAAATCACATCCTGTAGTAATAATATTTTCACTATTGGCTATCCCCTCATATGATTTAATAAAAGGAATAATTTCTTTATAAATAAATTGATCGTAATCAACATATCTTTTTGCTTTTTCACTCGGAGTAATATTCTGGTTGAACCAAATTTGACTATCCATTCCATCAACTGCAAACACAATTAGGTTTTTACCGTTAATGTATTCACTTAGAGCGTCGATCATACCAAAATTTTCATAATCATAAAACCGTCCATTACTTGTCGGAAAAACAAGCAGTGGTCTTCCATTTGTCCCATAAACTTTAATTTCAGCTTTTTGATTTAAAAGTAAACTTTCCCAAGAATGATATTCAATATTCATAAAAGGACTCCTAGAAATCCATTTTAGTAATTGATAATTTAAATAAATGATCATTTCAAAAAATATTTTCTTTGGTTTAAAACTTAATAGTTGTTGGAAATTTTTTTGAAAATAACTGAAATTTGTGACGGAATAGTAACCTCTCACATTAATTTTAGTTTTCTATAATTTTAGAAATAACTTAAAATTTTTAAATTTAATTTGATTGAACAGACCAGAATTAAAAAATATAATTAGAAAGTAACGGCTAAGAAAAATTAGATGGCATTCTAAATGAATCAATTATTGACTTTAACAGAAAATGGTCTTTATTGCGAAAAAGGTGATTTTTATATTGATCCTTGGAAACCTGTCAAGAATGCTTTCGTTACCCATGGCCATTCAGATCATGCACGGGAAGGTCATAAAATCTATTATGCAACCAATTCGTCTATTCCTATTCTTAAATACAGGTTAGGAGATATTAATGTTTTTGGTTATGACTATGATGAAGAAATAATTATTAATGGAATTAAGGTTTCCTTTTATCCCGCTGGTCATGTTCTTGGATCGGCCCAGATTCGAGTTGATGATGATAATGAAGTTTGGGTTGTTTCCGGTGATTATAAACGAGCTAATGATCCGACCTGTGAACCATTTCAAATAGTCAAGTGTGATACTTTTATAACTGAAGCAACCTTTGCTTTACCTATTTATAGGTGGTCAAAGATTGAAATGGTTGTCCAAGAAATGAAAGATTGGTTGGAGCTCAATAAAGATGAAGGGCAAGCATCAGTATTATTTTGCTATTCCTTAGGTAAGGCACAACGATTATTAGCTGAGTTACAACGAATAACAGATCAGACAGTATATTTACACGGTGCATTGGAATCCTTAGTTCAGATTTATCGGGACGCTGGAATTAAAATGCTCCCAACAATAAGTGCAACTGAACAAGAAAAAGGATTTGATTTTTCAAAAGAATTAATTTTATCTCCCACATCCGGATTTCGTAGTACCTGGATGCGAAGATTTGGTGAATCGAGCACAGGATTTGCTTCAGGCTGGATGGCGGTTAAAGCCCAAAAAACACAAGGCGGTTATGATAAAGGATTTGTGCTGTCGGATCATTGTGATTGGTATGATTTAATTAAAACTATAAAAGAAGTACAAGCCTCAACTGTTTATGTGACGCATGGTAGATCAGATATTTTAGTCAGATACTTAAGAGAAGAACTAGAAATTCAAGCCTACTCACTTAAAACTGAATTTCTTGACCAAGAAGAATAGCAGGAGTAAAAATGAGGCGATTTATTAAATTAATAGAAGAGATGGCTGATACTACTAAAACCAATACAAAAGTAGATCGTCTCGTTAAATATTTTTCAGAAGTAGATAAGGGATCAGCTATCTGGACTATTTTTTTCTTGTTTGGAAAGAAAATAAAGCGTGGAGTCTCATATAATTTACTGACTGAAATTACATTAGAACTGTTAGATTTACCAAGCTGGTTAGTTCTTGAATCAATTACAGCTGTTGGTGATAGGTCCGAAGCTATTTCTCTGTTACTTGATTTAGGTGAGTCAGAATCAAATATAAGTCATACTTTACAATTCTGGGTTGAAAAACGATTACTTCCACTTCAAAAGATGCCAAAAGAACAGCAAAAAATGGTTATCAAAGAATGGTGGTCTGAATGCAATCGAAAAGAAGTATTTGTTATTAATAAACTAATTTCTGGAGGTTTTTATGGACGAATTGGTGTTTCTAAAGGTATTGTTGTCAAAGCTTTGGAGATGTTTTCATCTATTCCTGCTAATACTATTCAATACCGACTTATGGGCAACTGGGAACCAACAATTGATTTCTATGATTCCTTAATCTCAGCAGATACTACTGATGCTGACCTTTCACAGCCTTACCCTTTTTTCTTGGCCTCACCTTTACAAGAAGACCTGAAAACACTTGGTGATGTCAACGATTGGATCCTTGAATATAAATGGGATGGTATACGATCTGAAACTATTATAAGAAAGAATAAAATTTTTATTTGGTCCCGAGGTGAGGATATCGTTACAGATTCATTTCCTGAAGTTGTTGCAGAGCTTAAAAAGCTTCCAAATGGAATTGTTATTGATGGAGAGCTTTTAGCATATCACAATGGTGAACCTTTAGCTTTTTCAGTCTTACAAAGAAGAATTGGAAGAATTGGTAAAAACATTTCGAAAAAAATTCTTTCTGAGGCTCCTGTAAAACTTATGGCCTATGATCTTTTAGAATATGAAGGAAATGATCTTAGGGACATATCATTAGAAAATAGAAGAACAATTTTAGAAAAAATCATCAAAGAAAATACTTCTGATATCTTATTCTCGAAAAGTTTACTTGCTACAACCTGGGAAGAAGTGACAGTATTAAGGAATAAATCTCGAAAGGCTCGATCAGAAGGAATAATGCTCAAAAGAAAATCTTCACATTATCAATCAGGTCGTAAAAGAGGAGATTGGTGGAAATATAAGGTTGATCCATTAAGTCTAGATGTTGTAATGGTATATGCGCAGGCTGGATCAGGAAAGAGAGCAAATTTTTTTACTGATTATACTTTTGCAGTCTGGTCAAGTGGCAAAACCGAACTAATTCCAATTGGTAAGTCCTATAGAGGATTAACTGATGATGAAATAAAAAGATTAGATGCTTGGATAAGAAAAAACACAAAAGAAAAATTTGGACCAGTTAGAACAGTTAATCCAGAACAAATTTTTGAGTTAGGATTCGATAATGTACTTGAAAACAAGCGTGTAAAAGCTGGTATCTCAGTAAGGTTTCCAAGGGTTATTAAATGGAGAACAGATAAAAAAATAGAAGATATTAACACCATTGATGATGCGAAGGAATTACTAAAATATACTGGAAAAACAGAAGTGAAAATAAAAGGTAAGTCAAAACCAAAATCATTGGATTCTTTTTTTTAAACGTTTGTTCAGAAAATTTTACGAGGAAGTACCAGATAGTTTAATTAAGGTGGTAATTATGAATGGAGCTGGAATTATTAGAATTTACTATGATTCTGGAACTATTAGAATTTGCTATGAATTCCATTCCAATCGTATCGAAATTAGAATTGAATCAGCACTAATATATTTAAACTTCAAAGCTCTGAAAATATTTAACCCTAATGAAACCAAAAAGATGTTTAGTATGATTTATAAATTCCAAATAAAACACAAAGATTATTCCGAGGTTGATGTTGATTCTGGACTTTGCATACATTGCAGGTATTGTGCTTGGGCATGTCAAGAAGGTGTTTTAGCTCTAGATAGAAAAACAATGATCGTTTCAGTTGTTAATCCAGACAATTGTAATTCATGCAATTTATGTGCCTGCCCCTATGGAGCTCGAACATTTATTCCACATAACGCGGAATTAGAGCATAATTCATATGCATTAATAGGTTCTCAGGTCTATTCAAGGTAATCGCTTAATAAATCTCTTAAAAAATTTAAAAAATCAATAAATTATTCTATTTTATTTTAAATTTATTTGGTAATTGAAGAGATTAATTTTAATGAGCGAATGATTTTAGATAATTTTCGATTATACCAATGATATTATTTTTATTATTTGAATCAGTTAAATGGTGATAAACATGCTCTTTTGATTGATCTGAATTATATCCTTTTGAGAGTGCCAATTTAATATGTTCCCAAAATACTATATGAGCCACAGCTTCAATTGAAGACTCTATAAATGCCTCATCCCATCTCTTTAATGAGATTATATATTGTACAGTCAAATCTTCAAGATTTTGTTTGTTCTCTATCTGTTCAAAACCTAAAATAATAAGATCTGATGCAACATCTTTAAATTTAATACGACCAACATCAGAACTCATTCTTATTCCTAATTCTTTTCTAATAACTGAATAAGCTTTATCAGAAATTTTTATTGCTTTTGAATGCAACGCCACTATTTATCAACTCATATGATGTTGATGGTTCAATAAAAGTTCCATAGGTATCCTTGAACCATTCTTGAATAAATAATTAAGTGCTACTTCCCAATTATTAATTTGATTTTCAAATGAATGTTCAGTTATTTGTTCTAATTCATTTTTCCCAACTTCAGACAGACTTGTATAAATATATTCAACTTCTAGAGAAGTTTTATCATCTGGCAATTCAGTTAAGGACAATTTTATTATTACGACCTTAATTTTTGGTTGAAAATAAATCATTTCAATGAATGTATCGTTATCATAAATAGGAATAACCCAAACAGTTTCATTTGCTCCTTCAGGATGTGTTAGAAAAATATTATCCTGCTCTGATAACCCAGAATCTGAATAAATTATTTCTGCTAAAAAATTTGGTAACCACTCGCTTTCTCTAGCAGGACACAATAAAGGAAACAAATTTTTTTTTAATGCATTTATTATTATACTATGTTTGCGAATAATTCTTTGTTTTTGGCTATTTTTTATCATGGTAAGCATCGTCCTTTATTTAATTCAAAAATTTTAAACTCATTTAAAAGTTACTAAATTTTTATAAATAGTTACTTAGTAACTTAATCAAAATTTTGTTTACTGGACCAAAACTATGATAAAAAATAGCCAAAAACAAAGAATTATTCGCAAACATAGTATAATAATAAATGCATTAAAAAAAAATTTGTTT
>DAHXPE010000361.1 GCA_027364495.1 Candidatus Heimdallarchaeota archaeon
GTAGTAGAGCCTATCAGGATATTCTGTTCAGAATGCATTGCTTTAACAGTAACGCTGTCAATAAACATAATTAAAAATTATTAATCAATGCTTAAGAAAGAATTACAAAAATAAAGTGAATGGAATGGCGCAAAAACCCAAAACATACGTGCTAAAGATTGTACTTTGTGGTAATGGTGCAGTAGGAAAAACCAGTCTAAGACAACGATACCTTGGTGAGGGTTTTGAGACAAGCTACCACGAAACCATTGGCGCAGATTTTGCATTAAAATATTCAAAAATAGCCATCAATGAAGGTGAAGAACCAAAACTCATCAAATTCCAGATTTGGGATATTGCAGGTCAGAAACGATACTCTCAAGTAAGATCAATTCTTTTTGATCGTTCTGATGGAGGTATGTTATTATTTGATGTCTCTAACCGAGAATCATTACAGGATGTTCATGATTGGTTATCCACTTATAGCCGTTATGCTGGTGTTGGTAGCGTTATTTTGGTTGGTAATAAAGAAGACCTTCGAGAAGACCCTCAAAATTCTGATCTAATTCCAAGGGAGGAAGCCGAAGAATTTGCAAAAAAATTAAGTCAAGAATTTAACAGACCCATTCCTTATTTGGAAACTTCTGCAAAAACAGGTAATAATGTTGAGCAAGCATTTGAGTTACTTGCTAGAACCTGGTTTAAAATGACTGAAGCAAGCTCCTAAATTCAATTAATATTAATTTTTTTTACTAAAAATTCAGCAAAAGCAAGTTGCTTTTCTTTTGAATCGAAGATAATATTTTCAAAAAATATTTCTTTGTTATTCTTTTGTCCTAGTTCCAATAAACTATTTTCAAATTCAGTTTTATCACTTGTATCAAAATAATACTGGTCAGCCAAATCTTGGTAATAATTGAATACTCCAATTGGTGACACTTCTACCCCCTTTGCTTGCATATATATTTTTGCTGGTCCAGAATATGCTTCTCTTCCAATTATTGGAGAAATCACTATTTTCAATGCTTTACTTTCTTTAATTGCCATTTTTATTTTTTTTATCGATAAAATTGGTCCTATTGAAGTAATAGGATTTGATGGACCAATTATTATTATTTTTGCTTGAAGAATCCTGTTCAGAAGCTGTTCAGAAACTTTAGCTTTATCTGAATTGACAAAATCAATTCTTCTAATATGCGGGTTTGAATGCAATCTGATAAAAAATTCTTCAAAATGATAGGTTTTACCATCCTCAGTTGTAAAATATGTCGTTACCTCTGAATCAGACATGGGAAAAATTTGAGGTTTGATTTGTAATTGGTTTTTTATTATTTCAACGCTTTCTGTAAAAGACTTACCTTGCTTAATGAGAAACTGTCTGTAAAGACAGAATGCTAAGTCCTTATCACCAAGGTTAAACCATTCAGAGACTTTATTGGGATTATTATCAATTTTTTGAAGTTGTTTTTGAGTAATGAATGATTCATCTTTCAATCCCCACATTTTGCTTTCATCCAACTGGTTACTCAAAGCATAAAGAACTGAATCAGTATCTGGAGAAACTTTAATACCATAATAATTGAAATCATCACCAGTGTTTGTTATTATTACCAATCTTTCTGGTATTAATTGATTAAATCCTTTTATTAGCTTTACTGTACCAGTACCACCTGTTAAAATTATAATCTTATTAGTATTCAAGTATTGACCACTTTTTAATAAAATTTTTTTTTATGGAAGGTAATTAAAAATTGTATTAGGATCTAAACTGACAAATGAAGCATTAGAAGAGGATGTAATAAATTGTATCCCTTGATTGACTGTCCACAATCCCTGAAGTAAAAATTGATCATTACCCGAAATTGCAATAATAATCGCTTTAGTTCCGTTATTTTGAATCATATTCTGCAAAAAACTCACAAAATCTGGATTAGAAGTTCTAACATCCATAGATGAACTATAACTAACTAATTTTTGCGTGACATCAAACTGACTAGTTAATTTAGTTTCTTCCGTCACATATAAACCTTTAATATGATTTTTTAGGGAAGATCTATAAATACTTGAATTCCAATCATTACGTAATAGTTCAATTGGATTAGTTTGGACAAAGGCTGTTTGGTTAACAAAATATTGAGGGAAGTATATCGGTTGAATTATAGAGCCAATTTCAATTTTTGGAATAAAATGGATACATGGATGAGTTGAAAAAATCCAATACATTATCTCAGGGATTAGAATGAAAACTGAATCATCTAAAACGAGAGTTGTATTGTTAAAAAAAGAAGAATCAATGAGTAAAATACCCAAGACATCATGAAAAAGAAAATTTATGGTATTATTTTGGTCATTTAAAAATAAACTATATCCTATTTTTCCTTCTGAGATGCTTTGCTTTGCAAGTTTAATATTTTCAATACTATTAGAAAAAATAGATTCATAGGTTGTTGTCAACGGAAAAGCAAAGGAAAAAGGAGTTATATAAAATGAAAGATTATTTATATCATTGATATTTTTATAAATAGGGACTGAAATTCTTGCTAATGAATCAGGCCATTCATTTAATACCGCTTTGTTATAATAACTATTTGTCAATACTTTTATAGAATTTTCGATGGATGGAAAACTTCCATTTAATAGTTCAGTAGGAAATGAAAAGTATTTTTGACTGATAACAAAATCAAAATAGTATGTGCTTTCTGTTTGGTAATCCCAAAGGTTGATTCCATGTAAATTTTTACCAAATGAATCAATCTGAGTTTGATAATAATCTGCAATTTTCGATAAACTAGATTCATCTGTTTTATTAATAAAATTATAGATTCGTAAAGAGGAGATGCTATTTGGTATTAATGCATGATTATGAAAGGGTATTGCTATAGTATTTGGATAATTAGCTAGGAAATTAATCACAGCAGGGTAAAATATTTCACTGGTGCTATTGAAAAATACGTATCCTTTTATCAAAAACGAAAAATAATTTATTAAATTTGCTATGTTAATAGATTCATTTGAATAATGAGTAAACTGAAGAATTAAAAGTCCAGAAATTTTAGCATATATTTTTTGAAGTATTTGCATGTCTTGATTATTATTAATTATAAAAAGCATAGTGCCATTTGGGTATTGACTATTTACAACAGCCTGTATGCTCCTTACTGTCAAGCTATAATCCGATGGATAATTTTCTGCATTAAAAACTAAGATATGATGTATTTGTTGATGTGGATTCGTCAATGTGGGTTCAAGGTCTTTTAAATCTATAATAGACTCAGAATGATTTGAAAAAATCAAAATACCGCTAAATACTGAAAGAAATATGGTGATAATGACAATTATTGAGTAAAAAGATTTTTTTGATACCATGATTTATCCTCCTTTGATAAATTTCTTTAGATTAAAGGAAGAATATTCATTTATTGTCAATAAACTGGATAAAATTATGAATAATTCAATTAATGAGGTATCAGATAATCCATTTAATTGTACATTCGGATAATATCCTCTTGAAAGGAATTCAATACCGAAAACAAAAAATCCTATTAGAAATAGTATAAAAAGCCATAAAGTGGAAAAAAGAAGCGTCTTTTGTTGTTGAGAATTAAGTAACGAGGTTGTTTCAGATATATGAATTTCATCCTGAACAGAAACAAACTGCAATTCTGAAAATGTTTTCTTAATCAAATAATTAATAAAAATGATGTATTGATTATAATTAAGAATGATAATAGCAGCAATAATAAATATTGAGATTAATATACAGAGTAACAAATTTGTTTTAAATAAAATTGGGTTGAATTTCATTTTTAAAATATTTGGAATGGAATCAGAATAGATAGGATTTATCTCATTATTGGAAGGAAAAATTCCGATTCCTAAAACAGTTAAAATTGTATTTAAAAAGGAAATAAATATAAAAAACGAATTTAGGTAAATAAGAATCTTATTTTTAAATAAGAACCATCCTTGTAAACCAATTGCTAAGATTGGAATTAAAGGAATAATGTACCGTGGGCCGACAATTGTGCCTCCAGTTGGGTCAAAATTTTTCGCATAAAATATTATAAAGGCAATACATGGCATAACAACAAGAATAACTTCACGAGCATGCACTTTAAAGTACGAACGATTTAGAAATCCCAAACAGGCTAAAAGCAGGATTGGATTAAATATAAAAAGGCCTTTATTTATATCAAAAAATAAAACAATTAATCCACTGACAATATTGAAGTAAAAATTGATTTGACTGAACCAATGAGAAAAAGAATAACCTGTTTGAAGAGGATTACCAGAAAGATAAAAATTATAGACAAAAAAAGGAAGTATTCCTAAAATAAAGGTTCCAACATAGAGAAAAAGATCTTTATATCTAATCTTTTTAGAAATAATGAGTTCTTTAGAAAGTAAATACCAAATGAACCAAGGAATCATTACTAAAGATCCATACTCCACAACAACCGCAAAACCACTAAAAATACCTGCCAGAACTAAATCACTTTTCTTGCCATCAGTATCAAATTTAATCAAATAGAAAATAATCGAGATATATAAAAAGCCAGTTAGAAGAGTGGGTAATAATGTAGGGGTGTAAAGGAAAAAGAGTGTTCCAAAAGAAGCAATTATTGTAATAATAATATTTTGGATTTTGTTAGGTGAAAGTAAATTCAAAAGGTCAAAAAGCTTGACGGTAGTATAGCCAGCTAAGAAAACAAGCATGATTTTCAAAAAATAAATAATAAAAGAATCAAATTGAGAATAATAAGCATTAGAAGAAATAACAGGTCCACCTAGGATTCCATAAAGGATTTTTCCAAGGATGTAAAAAGGAACAAGTATGAAACTTAAACCAGGAGCTAAATCAGAAATGTAGCCTTGGTTAATACCAAAATCAGGGAAAAACCAATAACCAGTGGAATTATTAGCCCAATTAGCAGGCCAAGAAAAAGAATTATTTATAACAATAGTTTTAGTGAGAAGATACCTGCTTCCTTCATTTGGGGAGGCAATACCCAATGGAATGAATAAAAAATTTATCAGCACAGAAAAAATGAATAATTGTTGCCTAATTGAAAGGCTTAACTGCCTTTTATCAAAACCTTTAAACCTGAGCTTAATATGATTTGATAAATTTCTAGGCATTTTTATGTCCATTTCTGGTCGATATTGAAGAAAACAGCATAGTTT
>DAHXPE010000369.1 GCA_027364495.1 Candidatus Heimdallarchaeota archaeon
CTAATATTGAAGCTACTGAAGGAACTTCTTCAGGGATAAGTTTTGAACTTAAAGCGATGCATGAATTTTATAAACGAAACCACCCATCTTTACATCTTTTAGGTGATAGTGGGGTAAGCAAGAATATTTTACAAAAAGGGAACTATAGAGTCAAAATTAAGAAAGTTACTAGAATATCCGAGCATGATATTGAGAACAAATTGGATCTTGGAAGAATCTTATCATTTCAAACAACATTTGGGGTGCCAGTACTTGTTCCAATCGATGATGAAGATTATTTTTATTACGAGTATAAAATACTTTATCACAATAGGAGAAAAGTAAGATACAGACGATTTTCCAAATTCTTTACGATTCCTGACGTCCTGGAAATATATATTGACAACACGGGCTCAATGTTTTGGGAAGAAGATGAAAATTACAATGGATTTAATGATGGATCAAGAAGAGACATGAGTTTGAGTGTTATTTATGCATTCATTGAAGAATTGTATAAAGAAAGTACGAAACAACATAAAAAGGTATTTTTACGATTCCATTCATTCTCTGAGCAACAGATAAATTCTGATTTAGTATTAATAGATGATTTTGTAACCGGAAATAGTAGTACAATAAAAACATTGTTCAACCCAAATAACGGTCATCACTTTGAGAATTTAGATGTTGAAATACCAGAAAACGATGAACAAAAACGAGTAATTATAGTGATAACTGACGGAGATCTTGTTTTAGAAGGAAGAACGGAGCGCGAAGCTAGTAAACTAGCATTACTAGCTAAAAATCCTTTAACTCAAGTAATATTGTTTGAAATGGAACAACATTTCAGTCTCGGAAAAGCAGTAAGTGGCAATAAAAAAATCTACTCATATTCAGTCAAAGATAAAGATCAGATGTTTTATCAAGGTATAGATGTAATTTTAGAAAATGTATCTAAATCAAGTTTCTGAGGTCAATGAATTCATATAAGTTTTCTTATGCAACTCCGAATAATGCAAAGAAAATATTTTCTCTTTTTTATACTGCCTTCAATTCAAAATTTCAATCAATGTTACCAGAATATCCTGAAAAAGGTTTTATTTTATATTATAATTATTTTTACAAAGGATTACATAAGAAAAAAGATAAAATAATAATAATTAAAGACGATAATGGTAAAATATTAGGTTTTTTAGCATTAGAAGGTCTCGGAGTACCTTTCTTTTCAAGAAACCCAAGCTTAACAGCAATCGGGAAAACAATTGCAAGTGTGGGTTTTAGAAAATTTTTAAGATTATTTGTAGGAATGTTGTTAATCGAAGGCTATCCTCCTAGTTCAGATTATCTTTACATAAATACAGTTATAATCAATAAAAATAATCAGGGACAAGGATTAGGAAAAAAATTCATTCATTTAGCAGAATTAATAGCTCGAAAGAGGAAATTTAAAGGTATTTGTTTGTATGTAGACATTGATAATGAACAGGCAATCAAATTTTATGATAAATTAGGGTTTAGTGAAGATTCAGGATTCGGAGGAGATTTCGTTAAAAAAATCATAGGTGTACAATATTATTCATATCGATATAAAAACCTCAAATAAAAATTTTTATCCAGGAGAATGGAAGATCAGAGAAGAAAATTTACCTAATAGCTCTTGATTTCATTCTCGAATTAAATCACATATCCAATTACAATAGCACCTGAATTTATTATTAAAGGATAATAGATAATAGATTTTAATTTTTATTCTTTAATTTTTATTATTTCTAAATTCTCTTCTAAGACTAGAGCTAAATTTGCTAATTCCTGCGAAGAAGAACTTATTGAATCCATTCCTGCCGAATGTTCTTCAGTGGTTGCACTTGCCTCCTCTGAACCAGACGCATTTTCCTGAGCAATTATTGCAATTGATTCAATATTGTCTTTAATTTTTTTGATACCTAAATCTAAAGTATGATCAAATTCTGTTATAATTCTATCTACATTAGATAAAGAGTCTTTAGTACTATCGGCTAATTGGCGAATATTATCAGCAACAACTGAAAATCCACGACCATATTCACCAGCTCGAGCAGCCTCTATTGAGGCATTTAGTGCAAGCATATTAACTTGAGAAGTTATTGATTCAATAATTTTTGATGTCTGTTTCAATTCGTTAATTTTCGATTGAAAGGCATTGTTCAAGTCACTTGCTTCCTTTAATGCAAGATCAACTTTAAATACTTGTTCTTGAGAGCTTTTTGATAAATTTTGAGTTAAAGTCGAAATCTCTTCACTAGAGCTATTCATCTCTTCTGATGTAGAAGCTAGTTCTTGGGATGACTGTTTCAAGGATTGTTTTACATTGTTTACTGAATTTGATAAAGCTATCAAAAACTGGTTTATATCATTATATGATTTAAATAATCTCCCAATTTCATTATTTTTCTTGTATTCGTAGGTATTAGGATTTAAAATTCCTTGAGCTAAAATTTCATTCTTAGCTGTTATTTCCTCAAGTGGACGAAAAAATTTTGTAACAATATAATAAATCATTAAAGCTAGAACGCCAACCGAAACAATTGTAGTTATAATTTGAACAATAGCTTCTGAACTAGGGTCAAGTAATCTGAAATACTCTGTAATTGTTGAAACAAAATTAATGAGCAGACCAAAAATAACAAAAATGATTACCAAGGGAAATGCGATACTATCTTTTTTATAACGATATGAGACTATGATTATTAATGGAACTAGAATTATTATAATAATTATCGATTGTATGAAATTTCCAATCATAATATTTCTTAATTGAGAAAGTTCTATCATAATAAATACCATTATTTAAATTTTAATCAATCACTATATTAAACCTATATTTAAATATTAGTAATTAAATTATACTTCTTTTTGAACCATATTGTACTTATTTTTTTATTTAGGTATTTTTTCAACAATAATATTTCTAGATGCTAGATTTCAAGTCAAAACAGTAAAATAAATAAAAATTGTCTGGGTAGTTTAATTTAATAGATTGAGTATACTGAAAAACTCAATTTAAGCCGTTTGAAAAAGTCAAGGACATTTTTAACTTTGAAATTGTAAGTCAAATTTCTTTTTTCGATATTTTAAAAATAAAATTATTCAGCACTCTCAGATTGGTAAAAAACCAAATAATTCCTGTTTGAATTAGATTTCACTAAAACCTATAACTGATTAGTTTAGCATGTATATAAATTGATTAATTAAGCATTTTTTCTTATTTCCGTTGTATCGCATAGCATATCCGAATGGATATTTAAAGCAATGTTAGTTATATTGTAGAGATGCTCACTTGCCACTAAATACACAATTTCACAAATTTCTCTTTCAGAATAGTAAACTAAAAGTCTATTAAAGGTTTGTTGATTAACCTTCTTGTTTTGTGTCAATTCAGTTACGTAATTTAAGAGAATTCGTTCTTTTTCTGTAAACAGAGGATTTGTTTCATAATCGATAATTTTATCAAATTTTTCCTGGTTAAATTTACGTTTTATGGTCATCCATCTATTGCTATCTTGGCAAAAAAGGCATACATTCAAGTGTGAGACGTAATCACGTATAAGAAGAGCTGTTTCTTCAGGTAATATAAGTTTGTTGTCCAGAGATGGTAATTGTCTATAGAATTGACTAAAGGCAAATGGTAGGCGAGCTGAATGAACTTTTAATGGAGTGATAACTTTTCCAAATTGTCTACGGGTAAAAAAATATGCTATTTTCATTTTAAAGTTAGGAGGCGTTTCAAGGGGTTCTAAAAATGGCTTTTCTTTATCTGGAGTATAATCAATTTGTATCAAATTAAGTCAACCTATTCTAGTCATGTTTTCAAAATTAAAAAAATTCTGTCCTTTTTGTTAATGACAAAAAGAAAAGAAAGAAAACCCCTTTTTAATTATTGAATGTTTTAAATTACGTTTGTACCACATTCTGAACAAAATTTAGAATCTTGTTCGATTAATGTTCCACAATTCATGCAATATCTTGGTTTTAGTTTTTGTTGGTTTTGTCGATAGTTATAACTTACCATAACAGGATAATTTTGGTTATTATCAATAGGTTTTCTTCCTCTGTTATGGATATATTTGGTCCTGTGCATTGCAACAAAGAATACAAAAATTATAACAATAATAACTGGCCAAATAAAGTGAAATTTTGTTTCATATAAGAAAAACAAGATTACAGGAAATAAAATAATAAAACCAAAAGGATGATGCGGATGATGGTTATGGCAGGAATAGTGAAATTCTGGATTAGTAGCATTCATTTAATTCACCTCCAGTTGAGTAATACCTGTTAAATTTAGACTAAGGTCCCATAATTTCTTGGCAATAACAGCGTCATAGGATTCTTTCGATGATTTATCTGGTTTCTTCTTTTCAAAATATTGACCATTGTCAATAGCTTGTTCGGTAGCAAGGTAAATTATGGATTCAGATGCTTTTAAAGGAGTGAGAGCGAAGGGTTGATATAATTTGGCCATAATACCATAAAAACCAGGCATACCAGAACTAACCTTGGTTTTAACACCGCCAAGATTAAGGCAAATGCTTTTGACACCAGTATTATCCACGTGTCTAGCTAATTCATACGTAAACAAAATACATTCACGTTTAGACTGCGCATATGCCCTGAAAGCAGAATATTTATGCATTAATTGTAAATCATTAATATCAAAAGGAGCATATTTTTCAGCAGATGATACGACATTAATTATTCTAGCAGGGGAACTTTTTTTTATGATATCAAGCAAAAGAAGAGTCAAAAGGAAGTGACCTAAATAATTAACTGCGAAATTAAGTTCTAATCCAGATTTAGTAAGATTCCTATGCTTTTGAGGTGCAATGGCAGCGTTATTAATCAGGAGGTGTAATTTATCATGTTTATCTTTAAACTCTTTTACTACTCTACGAATATCATCTTGAGATGATAAATCAGCTAGTAAAAGTTCATGTGATGAATTATTACTAATTTTTTTGATTTCATTTAGAACGATGAGAGATTTTTCACGATTTCGGCAAACCATAACTATGGTAAAACCAAGTTTAGCTAATTCAAAAGCTGTGGCTTTACCAATGCCGTCACTTGTTCCTGTAATCATGCAAATTTTATCAGAGTACCTGAATTTACTTGAATTTTGATGTTCAGATTTCATTGTAATCACGATCTTTGAAATTTAAAAGGAAGGTTTTATTGAAATAAAAACAAATTTATGGTGACGAAGTTTACCAGAAGCTCTCCATAATCTAAAAATAATGCCATTTTTCTTACTAATAGCATTGTAAGCATATTTTTCATCGGTCGAATTGATGATAGTAGCAATACCAGAAACATCGTCACCTTTTCTTACTCCACGAGCATTACAAGGATAAAAAATAATATTTGGATTATTTCTGATTCTTTTCAACTTGTTAGCAAAGGTGACGATGTTTCTGGTATTGCTACTATCATCAATTCGACCGATGAAAAATATGCTTACAATGCTATTAGTAAGAAAAATGGCATT